>CAKUMG010001118.1 GCA_934667465.1 uncultured Actinoplanes sp.
CCGTGAAGCTTCATGACATGAGGAGCCCCGTGAGCGAAGACTTTCCGAGCCCCGACGACGTAGTCGGGAACATCAGGAAAGACCTCGGGGGACTTGTGGAGGTCGTCCTGGACGGCGTCGGGCCCGATGGATGGAGGGAGGTCCTGGTGGGCCTTCTGCAGGCGGGATTCGATGTCCAGTTGACCGACGCTGGCAGGACTCTGCCGGTGGGGACAGGCACCGAGCTGCTCGCGGGTGGCGAGGATTCGCCCTACCTGGCCAGTGTTCGGGTCGGGAACCAGACGTGGACGTCTTCTGTCTCCGAGGCTCATCGGATCGATTTTCAGTGCGATGCCGAGGACTTCCGCACTCGAGCGGACGTCAGCGAAGCCCGTGTTTTCATGGCCGTGATGAGCGCGGCGGCCGGGACAGCCTGTGTCCTCGTCCCCGAGTCCGCGTTCCCGGCACAGTTCAGGCCGTACCTCGTAGTGCAACATCGTCGTGATCGCGAGCTCCGTGGTATCGGCTACGACCGCCCGTGAGAGGTTCACGCCGCCGTCCCGCAGGTCAGCGGGCGAGGGTGGAGAGCTGGGCCTCGCGGACCGTTGCCGACTGGGCCTGGATGAGGGTGAACATCGCCGAGCGCGCGTGCAGCTGGGCCGTGTCGTCCGCCGAGACCGCGCGGCCGGAGTGGGCCACGACCAGGGCGCGGGTCAGGGTGCCGAGGGCTTCGCCGCCGGCGACCTTGACGGCGAGGCGGTCCGCCGCTCGGTGCGTACCGTCGCCGGTTGCTGTTGCCTCGTCGGCCAGCCCGTAGGCGTCGGCGCGGAGCTGGGCGATGCGGGGTTCCCAGACCGTGGCGACGTGGCGGGCGGGCGGGGAGGGGTCGGCGGCCAGCTCACGCAGGACGGTGGTGGCGAGGCCGAAGTAGTAGGGGCGGGCGTCGCAGGTGGTGGCCACGTCGGCGGCGCGCCACTCGGCGAAGGTCTGCACGAGCAGGACGTTCTCGGCGGGGACCGGGGCTGCCGTGAGGCGTACGCGGAAGGTTCTGCTGCCCGGCACGACGCTCAGGGTCAGCGGTGTCGCTCGCATGTGGTCGCCGACCGGAATGAGGGCGGTGACCACCGTGGCGGTCTCCGGGTCGACGGCCGCTACCGTGATCGCGTCGATGAGGCCCCAGCCGCTGACCCAGGTGAGGGTGCCGTCGAAGGTCCAGTCGGCCCGGGTGCGGGTCGCGGCGACGTAGCGGTCCGGGTAGCGGCGGACGTCGCTGGTGGCCGCGCCGGCCAGCAGTTCACCGCGAAGCAACCGCCCGACTGCCGGGCCGGGGGCCGGGGCCGCGACGGCAAGCGGGAACTGGGAGGCGTGCTGGGCCCACACGAGCCAGGTGGTGAAGCAGGCGCCGGCCAGGATCTCGTGCAGGCGGCGGTCGTCGTCGCGCCCCAGACCCGCCCCGCCGCAGGTGACGGGGGCGAGGTGGTTGAGCGCGCCGAGCGTACGCAGATCGTCGATCGTCGACGCCGGCACGGCCCCGCGGTCGACGTCGAGGGCGGCGGGGCGCAGGACTTCCTCGGCGTAGCGGGCGACCTGATCAATGACGGTCATGAGGCTGCCTCCGTAACGAGTGCGAAGCTGCCGTTAAGCATCGCCCGATCCGAAATGCGCGCGCCAGGCCGGTGGTTGCGATGGACATGACGACTGTGGGTTTCATCGGAAGCGGGTACATCGGCGGCACGGTCGCCCGGCTGGCCGTCGCCGCCGGGTACGACGTGGTCATCGGCAACTCCCGGGGGCCCGAGAGCCTCGCGGACCTGGCCGCCGAGCTGGGGGAACGGGCCCGGGCCGCCACCGCCGCGGAGGCCGCCGAGGCGGGTGAGCTCGTGGTGATCAGCGTGCCGTTCAAGGCGTACGCGGACGTGCCGGCCGCCGGGCTCGCGGGCAAGGTGGCGCTCACCACGAACAACTACTACCCGCAGCGTGACGGCACGTTCGAGGAGCTGGAGGCGGGCAAGGTCACGAGCGCCGAGCTCGAGCAGCGCGCACTGCCGGGCGTACGGCTGGTCAAGGTCTTCAACAACATCCACTACCGGCACCTCGCCGCCCTGGCCCGGCCCGCCGGGGCCGCGGACCGGACGTCGCTGCCGATCGCCGGGGACGACGCGGAGGCGAAGCGGGCGGCGACGGCGTTCCTGGACGCGATCGGCTACGACGCGGTCGATGCGGGGACGCTCGCGGAGAGCTGGCGGCAGGAGCCGGGGCAGCCGGTCTACGGCCCGCCCTACGGCAGCTTCGACGACCCGGCCGGGACGCCCGCGGGCGCGGCGGCGATCCGGGAGGCGCTGGCGGCCGCGACGCGCTGACTGATCAAAACCAACCGCGACTCCGTACGGGCACAGCGGCGCGCCGGCTCCGTCAAAGAGCCGGCGCGCCGTGCGCTTCCCGGACGCGGCGCACCGCGCGCTCCCGGACGCGGCACACCCCGCGCTTCCGGGGCGGCGGCGCGCTGCGGAAGGCGTACGGGATGCGCAGTTGAGCAGTTGATCACCAGGCGCCGACGCCCTGTCGGCTGGGCCAGGCGGGAATCTCGCCTTCGTCGGCAGCGCCGGTGGGCGCCGCGGCGGCCGCGGACGGTGTGGCGGAGGCGGGTGCGGG
>CAKUMG010001119.1 GCA_934667465.1 uncultured Actinoplanes sp.
TCCTTCGGCAGGGTCCCTTTCCATGGCCGGTCACGCGACTCGCGTGCCCGGCCACGGTGCTGTCCGGCGCGCCGCAATAGGATGGCCAGATCATGAATCTCACCGATCGCCTGCCCGGCACCGCGGAGCCCGACGCCGTCTTCGACGCCTTCCAGACCTGGGTGACCGAGCAGGGCCTGACGCTCTACCCGCACCAGGAGGAGGCCCTCATCGAGGTCGCCACCGGGGCGAACGTCATCCTGAACACCCCGACCGGCTCCGGCAAGAGCCTGGTGGCGACCGGGGCGCACTTCGCCGCGCTCGCGGACAAGCGGACCACGTTCTACACCGCGCCGATCAAGGCACTGGTGTCGGAGAAGTTCTTCGCCCTGTGCAAGATCTTCGGCGCGGAGAACGTCGGCATGCTCACCGGCGACGCCAGCGTCAACGCGGACGCGCCGATCATCTGCTGCACCGCCGAGATCCTGGCCAACCTCGCGCTGCGCGAGGGCAAGGACGCCGACGTCGGCCAGGTGGTCATGGACGAGTTCCACTTCTATGCCGAGCCCGACCGCGGCTGGGCCTGGCAGGTGCCGCTGATCGAGCTGCCCCAGGCGCAGTTCCTGCTGATGAGCGCCACGCTGGGCGACACGACGCGTTTCGTCGACGACCTGACGCGGCGCACCGGGCGGTCCACCGCGGTGGTCGACAACGCCGAGCGGCCGGTCCCGCTGATCTTCCAGTACGTGGTCACGCCGCTCCACGAGACGATCGAGGAGCTCCTGACGACGCACATGGCCCCGGTGTACATCGTGCACTTCACGCAGGCCGCCGCCCTGGAACGGGCGCAGGCGCTGATGAGCATCAACATGGCGACCCGGGCGGAGAAGGACGCGATCGCCGCCGCGCTGGGCAACTTCCGGTTCAGTGCGGGCTTCGGGCGTACGTTGTCGCGGTTGATCCGGCACGGCATCGGCGTGCACCACGCGGGCATGCTCCCCAAGTACCGGCGGCTCGTGGAGACCCTCGCCCAGGCCGGCCTGCTCAAGGTCATCTGCGGCACGGACACGCTCGGCGTCGGCATCAACGTGCCGATCCGGACCGTGCTGTTCACCGGGCTGTCGAAGTACGACGGGGTCCGCACCCGGCTGCTCAAGGCGCGCGAGTTCCACCAGATCGCGGGCCGGGCCGGCCGGGCCGGCTACGACACGCTCGGCACGGTCATCGTGCAGGCGCCGGAGCACGTGATCGACAACGAGAAGGCCCTGGCCAAGGCCGGTGACGACCCGAAGAAGCGGCGCAAGGTCGTGCGCAAGAAGCCGCCGGAGGGCACGGTCGGCTGGGGGCAGCCCACGTTCGACCGGCTCGTCGAGGCCGACCCGGAGCCGCTGACCTCGTCGTTCCAGGTGTCGCACGCGATGCTGCTCAACGTCGTGGCCCGCGGCGGCGACCCGTTCGCGTCGATGCGGCATCTGCTCACCGACAACCACGAGGAACCGGCCGCGCAGCGCCGCCACATCCGGCGCGCGATCGCGATCACCCGCGCCCTGGTGGCCGGCGGCGTCCTCGAGCGCGCCGGCGGCACGTACCGGCTGGTCGAAGATCTTCAGCTCGACTTCGCGCTCAACCAGGCGCTGTCCCCGTTCGCCCTGGCCAGCCTCGAACTGCTCGACCGCGAGTCGCCCGACTACCCCCTGGACGTCGTGTCGGTGATCGAGGCCACCCTCGAGGACCCGCGGCAGGTGCTGTCGGCGCAGCAGTTCAAGGCCAAGGGCGAGGCGGTCAACGCCATGAAGGCCGAGGGCATCGAGTACGACCAGCGGATGGAGCTCCTCGAGGAGGTGACCTACCCGAAGCCCCTGGTCGAGCTGCTCGACGCGGCCTACGAGACCTACCGGCGCGGGCACCCGTGGGTCGCCGACTACGAGCTCAAGCCCAAGGCCGTGGTCCGCGACATGTACGAGCGCGCGATGACGTTCACCGAGTACGTCTCGTTCTACGGGCTGTCGCGCTCCGAGGGCCTGGTCCTGCGCTACCTGGCCGACGCCTACCGGGCGGTCCGCCAGACCGTGCCGGAGGATGCGCGTACGGAGGAGCTCACCGACCTCATCGAATGGCTCGGCGAACTCGTCCGCCAGGTCGACTCCAGCCTCCTCGACGAATGGGAGCGGCTGCGCAACCCGGGCGCCGAGATCGCCGAGGTGTCGCCGCTGGACGACAAGCCGCCCGCGGTCACCCGCAACGTGCGCGCCTTCCGCGTCCTGGTCCGCAACGCCCTGTTCCGGCGCGTCGAGCTGTTCGCCCTGCGCCGCCCGGACCAGCTCGCCGAGCTCGACGCCGAGGCGGGCTGGACCGCCGAGCGCTGGGCCGAGGCGATGGAGGACTACTACGCCGAGTACCCGGTCGTCGGCACCGGCCCGTCCGCGCGCGGCCCGGCCCTGCTGCACATCGACGCCGGCCCCGCGGTGTGGAAGGTCCGCCAGGTGTTCGAGGACCCGGAGGGCGACCACGACTGGGGCATCGACGCCGAGGTCGACCTCGCGGCCAGCGACGAGATCGGCGCCGCGTCGATCCGCATCACCGCCGTCGGCCCGCACTGACACGGGGGCCCCGGCCAAAATTTCGATCGATGGTTTTGAATAGTCCTGCCC
>CAKUMG010001120.1 GCA_934667465.1 uncultured Actinoplanes sp.
GACGATGTCGTCGAAGTCCGTCTCCGGCTCGGTGTCGAGGACGTTCAGCTCGTAAAGGGCGGCGAGCCGATCGGTTTCGTTCGTGGGCAGGTGCGTTTGCACGGGCGATCACCTCCGAAGATGACTTCAGAGATACACGCCCTGGGTAGCAGTACCGGCATTTCAGGCAGGTCGGTGGCAAACCGCCTCGATGTTGTTGCCGTCGGCGTCGAACGCGTACGCCGCGTAGTAGTTCTCGTGGTAGCCGGGGCGCGGGCCCGGCCGCCCGTTGTCCACCCCGCCGGCGTGCAGCGCCGCGGCGTGAAACGCGTCCACCGCCGCCCGGTCGGCGGCGGTGAAGGCGACGTGCACGCGGTGGGTGGATTCCCGCACCGCGAGATAGAAGCAGGGGCGCCCGCTGTCGTCACCGAAGCCGACCAGTTCCGGCTCCTCGACCACCACCTTGATGCCCAGCGGGCGCAGCGCGTGCTCGTAGAAGTGCCGGCTGTCGTCGAGGTGGTGCACCCCGAGAAGGACGTGGTCGATCATCGGTCTTCCCTTCCCGCGTCGAACATCGACCGTACAGCGGGTGGTGCCCATCTTCGATGATCTCTGCGCCGAGCGGCGCTCAGTATGCGCCGAGCAGCGCGGCGGCATGACTGACCTGCACCGTGTGGGTCACGCAGTCCGGACCGTCGAGCAGGTGCAGCAGGAAGCCGGTCGGCTCGGCGACGTATCCCGGCGGCGCGTCCGAGTTCAGCAGCAGCCCCGACTGGCGCCACGTGCTCGGCGCCACGGTCACGATCGTCCCGGCGAACCCGGCGGTGATCGGCCGGTGCACGTGGCCGGCCATGATCCGTGCGACGTTGCCGTGTGCCGCCACGACCTCGCCCAACTCCTCGCCGTCCAGCAGCCGCATCCCGTCGAGGAACGGGATGCCGACCGGCAGCGGCGGGTGGTGCAGCCCGAGCATCACCGGGATGCCGGCCCGCGCGCCCAGCACGCGGTCGAGCCACTCGAGCTGATCCGTGCCGACGCGGCCCGCGGGTGACCCCGGGATGAGTGAATCAAGCGCCACGACGGAGAAGCCCGGATAGTCGACGACGTAGAACGACTCCCCGCCGAACGCCTTGATCATCGCGTCGCGGTCGTCGTGGTTCCCGGTGGTCAGGTGCAGCGGCAGGGGGAACTCGCCGATGACGTCCTGGAGGGCCGCATATTCGTCCTCCAGCCCGCGGTCGGTGAGGTCGCCGGTGATGACGACGCAGTCGGGCCGCGGGTCGAGCGCCATGACGCGGGCCAGGGCGAGCTGGAGCCCGGCGGCCGGACCGCCGCCCAACGGGCCGGTGGTGAGGTGGGGGTCGCTGAGCTGAGCGATGAAGGAGGCCATGCCGTCATGATCCGGCGCAGACGGACCGGGTCAACCGATCGGTCATAAGCACTACACGACGGTTACAAGACATCGGCCACGATCGCCTCAGCGGCCCTCGTCCCGGCGGCCCTCGTCCCGGCGGCCCTCATCCCAGCGGCCCTCGTCCCGGCGGCCCTCATCCCAGCGGCATGGTCCGGCGGCGCTCGATGACCTGCTCCAGCTCGGCGACCAGCCGGCGGGGCGACAGGGGCTTGGGCAGATAGCCGTCGGCGCCGCTGTTCAGCCCGGCGGCGATGTCGTGCATGTGTGCGTTGGCCGACACCATCAGCACCGCGGCGTTGCTCACCTCGGGGGTGCGGCGCACCAGCTGGCACAGCTCCATCCCGTTGAGCGCCGGCATCCGGACGTCCGTGACGATGCCGATCGGCCGGGCGATCTGCACGATCCGCGCGGCGGTGTGCCCGTCCTTGGCACCGACCGCCGTGTAACCGGCCCGCTCCAACGCGAAGGTGAGCATGTCCCGGAGGTCCGAGTCGTCCTCGGCCACGACGATCAGTTTCTCGTTCATGTGCGCGAACATCGGCTCGCCCGGCCCGTCCGCGAGCGGGACCGGAGTTGCATCCCGGGAGCGGATATGTCGCCCGGGCGGACATATCGATCCCGATAAGAGTCGTCTCCGCGGCTGCACCCCGGCCGCGCACCGGGGCAGCAGCAGATGATGATGCACCTCGACCTCGAGGTCCCCGACCTGGAGTCGGCGGTGAAGGCGGCGACCGAGGCCGGGGCGACCGAGGCCGAGCACCAGCCGCAGGAGACGGTCCGCGTCATGCTCGACCCGGACGGACACCCCTTCTGCCTGTACGTGGACTCGGCGGCCTGACCTCGGCCGGCGCCCGGCCGGAAACGACGAAAGGCCGTCTCCGTCGCCGGAAACAGCCTTCGTGCTGGGTGGAGCTGTGGGGATTTGAACCCCAGACCCCCTCGATGCGAACGAGGTGCGCTACCAGACTGCGCCACAGCCCCCCGCTCCCGCAGGAACGCAGTAAATCTAACAGGTCCCCCGCCGGTACCGCGAATCGCCCTCCCCGCGGCGCGCCACACCATGCCTGAGCTGCCCGGATGCCGTGATCAGGCGGAGTAACCGCCGCCGCGCCCGCCCGCCTCGTAGGCGCGGCCGCGGAGACCACCCGCCCGGCGATAGGAGACCGAGCCGCCGTTGACCGCCGCCGGCAGGTCCGGGTCGCGGTCCAGACCCATGGCCGTACGCCGGACGGCCTCC
>CAKUMG010001121.1 GCA_934667465.1 uncultured Actinoplanes sp.
GTACGAGCGCATCCACCGTTCCAACCTCATCGGCATGGGCGTGCTGCCGCTGCAGTACCCGCCCAAGACCACCGCGGAGTCGCTCGGCCTGACCGGCACCGAGACCTTCACGATCACCGGCGTGACGGCGCTCAACGACGGCACCATCCCGGCCACGGTCAAGGTCCGCACCGACACCGGCATCGAGTTCGACGCCGACGTGCGCATCGACACCCCCGGCGAGGCCGACTACTACCGCCACGGCGGCATCCTGCAGTACGTCCTGCGCAAGATGCTGGCCGCCTGAGATCAACCGCTGATCTCGTACGCCTTCCGCAGCGCGCGCCCCGTCGTCCCCGCCCGGGACGGCGGGGCGCGCGCCTGTCCACCCCGCTTCCCGGCGCGCCCGTCCCCGGTGCGAGGGCTGTCGCGTGGCACCCTGATGGCGACGGAGGTGGTGCGCATGGGAATCGTCTTCACCCACCGGGCCTCGGCATCACCGTTCATCGAGCGCGTCTGGCACGGCCACAGCGACGCCGCCCGCACGATGACCTCGATCGCCACCGCGCACTGGACCCTGGTCACCTGGCGCACCGGCCGGCACTGGCAAGTCGCCGTGCAGGGCCCGGAGACCGCCGCCACGACCGCGCCCGTCCCGCCGGACACCGAGTTCGTCGGCATCAGGATGTCGCTCGGCACCACCCTGGCCACTAGGGCGGCACCCCGGCTGGTCGACCACGGCATAGCGTTCCCCGACGTGACGCGGCGCTCGGTGCGGATCCTCGGGCACGCCATGCCCCTGCCCACCTACGACGACGCCGAGGACCTGGTGCGGCGGCTGACCCGGGCCGGCGCGGTCGGGCACGACCCACTCGTACGCGGCTGCTCCCCGGACGTGGGCGAGCGGACCGTCCGGCGGCGCTTCGTGGCCGCGACCGGGCTCACCCCCGGGGCGGCGCGCCGGATCCAGCGGGCGCGCGAGGCCGCCGCGCAGCTCCGCACGGGCGCACCGATCGCCACCGTCGCCCACGACCTCGGCTACTACGACCAGCCCCACCTGGCACGCTCCCTGGGCCGCTTCATCGGACATACCGCTGCTGCGCTGCGTACGGGCGACTCTCCGCAGTTGTCCGTTCTGTACAAGACCCGGCCGGATGCCGCGTCCTAGGGTCGGCTCGTGCGCAGAATCGTGCTGGCAATGATGACCACGCTCAACGGGCGCCTCGACGATCCCGACGCGTGGGTGACAGGGATCTCCGAGGACCACTACGAGGAGATCGACCGCGGCTACGCCGGCTTCGACACCATCCTGGTGGGCCGGACGACTGCCGCGGAGATGATCGACTACTGGCCCGGCGCCCGCGCCGCCCCGGCCGCCGCCGGAGCCCACCGCCGGATGGCGGAGCGGATGCACACCTACCGCAAGTACGTCGTCACCACCGACCCCGGCCTCACGCTCGCCTGGCACAACGCCGAGCCGGTGACCGCGCCGGACGACGCCGCGCTGCGCACCTTCGTAGCGGACCTCAAGGACCGGCCGGGCGCCGACATCCACCTGTCCGGCGGCGCCCGGCTGGCCCAGAGCTTCGTGCGGCTGGGACTGATCGACGAGTTCCGCTTCTCTGTCTTCCCGGTCCACTCCCCCGGCGCGACCTGGTTCGACGGGCTCGACGGCCCGCTGAACCTGGAACTGATCGGCTCAAGGTCCTTCGAGAACGGCGCCGTCGCCCTGCACTACCGCCCCGGCACCGCCCCCGCCTGACGTCGTCACACCCGGACCCGGCCCGCCCGTCATCCACTTCGGAACGCGAGGGATGCGCGCTTTCCGGACAATCGCTCCTTCGATCATCACCCTTACGCATGAAGATCGAGTCAGGGAGATCTTGCCGCTCACCTAGGCTGCCCTGGTGCGATGGTTCGGTAAGAGAGGCGACTCGCTCAACGGGATCAGGATTGTCGTGACGGCGGCCCATCTCTCCCGGCTTCGTCGACATGATCGCCAGGAACGGCGGCTCCGCCGACTTCGTCCGGCGCGCGTCGGCCATCTCCCGGGGCGAGAACGACCCGGGCGCGGCGCGCCTGCCCCTCTTCGGCCACTGGATAGTTCGCCTGGCCCCCGCGGTGGCTCTTGCCGGGGCACTGCTCATCCTGTTGATCCGGCATCTGGGGGACTGAGCACCCCCGGGTAGCTGCCGCCGAACAGCCCGAGGGCAGGCCCGCCCTGCCGGTCAGCGCCCGCAGCACCAGGGCGCTGTCCTCACCACCGGCCGCCGCCCACGCCATCACCCCCGCGACAACCACCGCCGCGCCCGCCGTCCCTGCCCTGTCCGGGGTGCTTCTCTTCCTCCGTCGCATCGCGAGCCCGTGCCCCTCGCGGGCGGCTTCGGTCGTGGGAACGCGACCGGGTGTGCGCTCGTGTTGGACCCAGGGATCGACGTTTCGTCATGATCAATATCCGTGAGTTTGGGTCCCACCCTGCAGACATCGGCGCGTGAGTGCGAGCATGCCGATCAGCCAGCCGGGACCGCCGGTGATGTCGGGGCGGATTCCAATGCGAACCAAAGCGTGCTACCTCGACAGAGCAACAGGCTCAGGAGCGAAGGCCAAAGAAGGGCGCAACGCAGACATGCAAGGGTGGATGGAAGACCTCT
>CAKUMG010001122.1 GCA_934667465.1 uncultured Actinoplanes sp.
CTCCACCATCGACCTGGCCGCCGCGGACGCCGCCACCGAGCGCGTCCCCAAGACCAGCCGCCGAACGAACCGAAAGTCCTGACGCACGACGCCACCACGCTCGAGCCCCGGCCCCTCGCGGGCCGGGGCTCGACGCGTTCCACCCGCCTTTGCTCTGCTTACCCGCCCAATTCGGGCGCGCCGGCCGCCGCTGTGTCCCCGTGCCTTTGCTCTGCTTACCGGCGCAATTCGGGGCGCGACGGTCCCAGGTTGTCTGCCGACGCCTTTGCTCTGCTTACCTGCACGAAGCGGGCATATCCGTCGTCCCTTTGCCGTGCGGCCGGGTCGCTTTGCTCTGCTTACCTGTATGAAACGGGCAGATGCGCGCCGACTTCGCGGCGCGTTGGTGGCTGAGCGCGATGCGCCCTATAGGTCGCCATATCGTCCTCCTGCCCGCGAGCCCCGCGCGGCGGACTGTTCTGAGCGATCGCTCAGTTGCACGAAAAGTCGATCCACATCGTCAGTTGACCTATCTTTTGTGCAACTGAGCGGTTGCTCAGGCGTGGCCGGTGCCGACACGGCGGAGGTGCTGAGGCGCCGCAGTCGGCGGACAGCCACCTTTGTCATGAAATTTCGGGCGCGGAGTGCCCGCAGGCCTGGCCGTGCCGCCAGCGCCCGGGTGAGCGTCTCGCTCGCGGGCGGCTCACGCTGGACAGGAGTGACGTCCGGCGCCAGGTAAGCAGAGCGTGGAGTGCCGAGCCGGCGCCCCGGATGAGCGGCCCGCTCAGGGCGGCGCGCGCTGGACGAGAGCGGAGTTCCGGCGTCAGGTAAGCAGAGCGCACAGTGCCCGCGGGGCGGACCCCGAGCCGGCGCCGCGACGGGCGCAGCGCCCGTGGACGGCTCGCGCGTGCCCCGAGATCGGAGCTCGCCGCTAGGTAAGCAGAGCAAAGGGGCAGCTAGGGGAGGGGTTCGTCGTCGTTGAGCGCGGCGTTGACGGCGTCGATCAGCGCGCTCGTGGTGAACGGCTTCTGCAGCAGGCGGGCGTTCTCGTCGACCATGCCCTTGTCCACCGCCACCTCCTTGGGGAGGCCGGAGACGTAGATGACGCGCAGGCCGGGGCGGAGCGCCAGCGCCGCCTCGGCGACCTCACGGCCGGTGACCTCCGGCATGCTGAGGTCCGTCACCAGCAGGTCGATTCCGCCGGCGTGATCGCGGCAGGCGACGATCGCGGCGTCGGCGTCGCCGGCGGTGAGCGCGGTGAATCCCTTGCGCTCCAGCATGCGGCGCATGATGTCGCGCAGGTCCTCCTCGTCGTCGACGACGAGCACCGTGGGCGGCGACTGCAGGTCCTGCGACATCGCACCCTCCTCCGACCGTACCGAAAGATCAGGCTATATCCGTTTTTTGGGTTTTTCTTGGGAATGCGAAAGCCCCCGCCGTCCCGGAAGGGGACGACGGGGGCTTTCGAGGATCAGACCGTCAGGGTCCAGGAGTCGAGCAGGCCGGTCCGGCCCTGCGCGTCCGTGACCTTCAGCGTCCAGGTGCCGTTCTTCAGTGCGGCCGAGGCGTCGAAGTTCCAGGTGGCGTTCAGGTCGCCGGTGCCGCTGGACGGCTTCAGGTTCCAGATCCGCCCGTTCGGCGACGTGAGCTGGATCCGCAGGTCGCCGCGCACCGCCTGGCGCACGGTCGCCTGCACGCTGGTCTTCGCCGAGGCCGTGGTGGTGGCGGAGCCGCAGTTCGCGACGGTCAGCGACGAGGTCGCGGGCAGCGCCACGTCGGTGAGCGACTCGAACCGGTCACAGCTCGCGGTGGCCGGCGTGGCCGGTGCCTGCCCGGTCAGCGGTGCGCCGGCCGTACCGGTGTAGAGCAGCCGGTTCGGCGAGCCGTTCGCGCCGGACACCTTGCCGGTGGTGGCCGCGCCGGTCAGCGCGTCCCGCACCTGCTGCGGGGTGGCCAGCGGGTTCGTGCCCAGCACCAGCGCGGCCGCGCCGGCCACGTGCGGTGCCGCCATCGAGGTGCCGCTCATCGTGGCGGTGGCGGTGTCGCCGGTGCGGGCGGCGGACAGGATCCGCGCACCGGGCGCGAACAGGTCCAGGCAGCTGCCCCAGTTCGAGAACGACGCGCGGGCGTCGGCGCTGTCCGAGGCGCCGACCGTGATGCCGGCCGGGAGCCGGGCCGGGGACGACGTGCACGCGTCCCGGTTGTCGTTGCCGGCGGCCAGCACGTACGTGACGCCCGAGTTGATCGAGCGCTGCACCGCGTCGTCCAGCGACGCGGAGGCCGAGCCGCCGAGGCTCATGTTGACCACGGCCGGCTTGACCGCGTTGCGGGTGACCCAGTCGACGCCCGCGATGATCTGCGAGTAGCTGCCGCTGCCGTCACAGCCGAGCACCCGCACGGAGACCAGCTTGACGTCCTTGGCCACGCCGTACGCGGCGCCGCCGACCGTACCGGCGACGTGCGTGCCGTGGCCCTGGCAGTCGTCCGCGACCGCGTCGTTGTCGACGAAGTCCCAGCCGTGCCGGGCCCGGCCGCCGAAGTCCTGGTGGCTGATCCGCACGCCGGTGTCCAGCACGTACGCGGTCACGTTCGACGCGGACGTGGAGGGGTAGCTGCCGGAGAGCGGCAGGTTGCGCTGGTCGATCCGGT
>CAKUMG010001123.1 GCA_934667465.1 uncultured Actinoplanes sp.
ACCGATGACCACGATGCTCAAGCTGACCGACACCGGCCGCACATCCGGCGGCCCCGCGCGCCTGCTCGGCGTCCGGGTCACCGACCGGGACGGCCACCGGCTCGGCACGGTCGAGGACCTGATCGTCGACGCGGAGGGGCGCCGGTTCCGCCTGATCAGCGTCGAGCACGGCGGCGTCATGGGCTTCGGTGCCACCCCCTCGTTCATCCCGGTCGAGACCGTCGACGACATGACCGCCGGCGAGATCCGGATCGGGCGGTCCAGCGCGCAGGTCGCGGACGCGCCGCTCTACGATCCCCACATGATGGGCGCGGGGGAGTTCTGCGAGAAGTTGTACGGCTACTACGGCTGCGCGCCGGTCCTCGCCGCCCGTTGAGCGACCTGCGGGCCGGCGTCGCGAACGTCAGCATCCTGCTGGGCCTGTTCGCCCTCGCCTTCCTCGTCGCGGGCGGCGCCGACGGCCCCCGCCTCGCCCCGACGGTCATCATCGCGTTCGGCGCCGTGGCCGGGGTCGCCGCGCACGCCGTGCGGTCCGCACCGCGGCTGCGGCTCGCGCTCGTGATCACCGCGGCCGCGGCGACGGTGGGCGGCATGGTCGCCCTCGCGTTCGTCGTGGCCTGACGCGCCTTCCGCGACGCACTGCGCCTGGTCACTCGAACGCCGGACCGGCGGCGCGGGTGGGCCGCGCCGCCGGGGTGGGTGGTGGGAGATCACATCCAGGGGGCGGTGATCTCTTCCTCGACGTAGAGCATGGTGCCGTTGGGGCCGCGGCGCTTGGAGCGGTACATGGCCGCGTCGGCCTTGCGCATGAGGGTCTTGGCGTCGGTGCCGCCCGGGTAGGCGACCGCGACACCGACGCTGCAGCCGACGTCGAGCTTGAGGCCGGCCACGGAGGCGTGGGCGGCGATGCCGTCGATCAGGCGCTGGGCGACGCTGAGCGCCTCCTCGGCGTTGCGGACGCGGGTCAGGACGACGCCGAACTCGTCGCCGCCGAGGCGGCCGGGGGAGTCGGTCTCGCGGGTGGTGCGCTTGATGACGCTGCTGATGGTCTGCAGGAGGCGGTCGCCGACATCGTGACCGTACGTGTCGTTGACCGCCTTGAAGCCGTCGAGGTCGCAGAAGAGCATGGCCACGGGGTGCTGGTACCGGGTGCCCTGGGCGAGGGCGCGTTCCAGGTCGCGCTTGAGCGTGGGACCGTTGGCCAGGCCGGTGAGGCTGTCGTGCGAGGCGGCGTACGCGATCCGGTCCTGGGCCGCGCGGCGCTCGGTGATGTCGCGCTGGTGGGCGACGATGGCGTGCACCGCCGGGTGGGCCAGCATGTTGCGGGCGATGATCTCGTGCCAGTGCCAGGCGCCGTCGGCGTGCCGGACGCGGAGCTCGGCGGAGTGCTCGACGGTGCTGTCGGAGGCGAGCAGGCGGGTGAAGAGCTCCATCGCCGCGACCTCGTCCTCGGGGTGGTAGAGCCCGCGCAGCACCTGGCCGTGCAGCTCCTCGGGCTTGTAGCCCATCACCGGCAGCGCGGCCGGGCTGACCCAGGACACGTTGCCCTCGGCGTCGCCCATGGTGATCACCTCGGAGCCGTCGCGGACCAGGGCGCGGAACCGGTCGTCGCTGAGCCGCGAGCCGGCCTCGGCCTGCTCCTTCTGCTCCACGAAACGCCCCAGCGTGCGGGCCGTGGCGACCGTGCCGAGCATGACCATCAAGGCAAGACCGTGCGACAGGTACGGGTCCAGCAAGCTCTCCACGAGGCCGGTGCCCACCGCCACCTGGCCCACGGCGATCGACGCGACGCTGGCCCCGACGACGGGCTTCCACGCCCGCGACCCGGAGGAGCGCAGGTGCACGGTCAGCACGTGGATGTGGGCGACGGCGAGCAGCGCACCCCAGCCGACCAGGTACATGACGGCCGTGGCGAGCGCCAGGTGCACCCCGATCCGCAGCCCGAGGCGGCCACCCGGGTCGTCGCCGGCGACCAGGCGCTGGACCGGCGCCTGCTGCCAGACCGCGCCGGCCCCGAGCAGCGCCACGAACACCCACAGCGGCACGTCGGCGGCCAGGTCGAACTGGTGCAGCACGACGATGCCCACCAGGGCCAGGAGGGGCTCCGCCCCGTCGCGGGCGAACCGCAACGCTCCGGCAAGCAACGTCTGCATCCGTACGTCCTCGTGGTCGGTCGGTCGGTGGTAGCCCTTCTGATCGGTCGCCGCGGGGGTCATCCAAGGAAGCGGTACGGGAAAACGCGGTGCGGACCGGGTGCATGAGCGCCCCCGCCGGGTTGCCCGCGCGGGTGCTGCTTCGCCGGCGTCCCGCACCGCTGTCGCCCGGCGGGGCGGCGGGCCCGGACCGTCGAGGGTGATCCGGTCTGCCGTGCGGGTCCGCACCCGGGGCGCGGCATAATCGCCACTCATGAGCGACGCCCTGATCGACAGCCTGGCCACGGCGGTGGCGGCCCGCCCGGACGACCTGCCGTTGCGCCGCCACCTCGCCGAGCTGCTGGTGGCCGCGGGCCGGGCCACCGAGGCGATCGGGCACGCGGCGATGCTGCTCTCCCGGCACCCGGGCGACCTCGCCGCGCGCCGGCTGATGGCCGCCGCCCTCGCCGCCGCCGACCCGGGCCCGTCCCGCAC
>CAKUMG010001124.1 GCA_934667465.1 uncultured Actinoplanes sp.
GCTGGCCGAGGTCTTCTCCTCCCGCCCCGAGGTCCTGGCGCACAACGTCGAGACCGTGCCGCGGATCTTCAAGCGGATCCGGCCCGGGTTCGGCTACGACCGCTCCCTGTCGGTGCTGACCAAGGCGCGGGCGGCGGGGTTGGTCAGATCAGCGCAGTGAGGTCCGCGACGGCTTCCAAAGCCTTTGTCGCGCCGTGACGCAGGCGAGGGGTGATCCCGGGTCCGGGCGGCATGGTCGAGAGCCGCTGCGGCCCGCTCACGTTCGTTCAGCGCGGGAGCAACCTGGCCCGCCGAACGGAGCGCCTCGACCAGCACGACTCACGTCGACGCCTCCGGGGCTGTGATCGGGCTGCCACCTGGCGAGAGCCGGGCCAAGTCAGCCGGGAAACGCCGGCGACGGGCGGAGCGGGCCGAAGTGGGCATGCGGGGGCCAGGACCCGGCCTCGCGCCGACCGACCACAACTGCGGGCATGCAAAAGCCCCGCTCCGTCGACCGGAGCGGGACCCTCGACGAGCCGTCAGGCAGGCGCTACCGCGCGCGTGCGTCGCATCGTCAGAACGTACTCCACCAGGGAGATCAGCACGTTCTTCGTCGACTCACGGTTGCGGGCGTCGCAGCTCACGACCGGGACGTCGGACGAGATCGCAAGCGCGTCCCGCACGTCCTGGGCATTGTGATACTGCATGCCGTCGAAGCAGTTGATGGCGATCAGGTACGGCAGTCGCCGGTGCTCGAAGAAGTCGATGGCGGCGAAGCAGTCGGCGAGCCGACGCGTGTCCACCATGACCACTGCCCCGATGGCACCACGCACCAGCTCGTCCCACATGAACCAGAACCGCGTCTGACCGGGGGTACCGAACAGATACAGGATCAGGTCCCGGTCGATGCTGATGCGACCGAAGTCCATCGCCACGGTGGTCGTCGTCTTCCCCGGCACCTGCCGGTTGTCGTCGACACCCACACCGGCGGAAGTCATGATCGCCTCGGTGGTCAGCGGGGTGATTTCGGAGACCGACCCCACCAGCGTCGTCTTACCGACGCCGAACCCACCGGCGATCACAATCTTCGCCGATGTCACGCGCCCGGCTGTCGGCCGGCGCGACATGTCAGAGCCTGCGAAGTCCACTCAGCACCCTTTCCAGCAGTTCCGTACCCACCGCGTCGGTCTCATCGTCCAGCGATGTGGGCTCGTAGACCGCCACCAGCCCGTCATGGGCCATGTCGGCGACGATCACCCGGGCCACCCCGAGCGGTAGTTGCATGCGTGCGGCGATTTCTGCCAGCGACTGAACACGGCCGCCGTCACACATCGCTGCGATGTACTGGTGTTCGCTGCCGCCTCTGCCCGGGCCGGTGCTCCGGCCCCGAACGGTGGTCTCGACAAGCGCTTCCAGCGCGATCTCCAGCTTGGGCCTGGTCCGGCCACGGGTCACGGCATACGGCCTGACCAGCGCGCCGGTCGGCTCATCACGTTCAGGCATCGTCACCGCTCACCTCGTCCCTCGGCCCATAGAAGTCTCTCTTGTTGTCAAGGCTTTGGACAGATACCGGACGGATCCGGATCACCATCCGTTCAGCCGAGGACCCCGGCGGCCGAGCGCGGCGCCGGCGTCAGAGCCTCGCCCACCCGGTCCACCAGCAGGGCCATCTCGTAGCCCACCTGGCCGACGTCACAGCTGCGAGCGGCGAGAACGGCGAACGACGAGCCGTCGGAGATCGACATCAGGAAGAGGAACCCGTTGTCCATCTCGACGACCGTCTGCAGCACCGCACCACCCTCGAAGCACCGAGCGGCGCCCTGGGTCAGGCTGACCAGACCGGAGGCGATGGCCGCCAGCTGGTCGGCACGGTCGCGGGGAAGGTCCCGCGAGGCCGCGAGCAGCAGACCGTCGGCGGAGACCGCGATCGCGTGCGCCACCCCGGGAACGCGGTCGGCAAAGTTGGCCAGGAGCCAACCCAGATCCTGCGTACTTGTCATGCCTCATGCTCCTTGCCAGCCTGCGAGGACTGCCCTCCCGGAGTGGCCTCCGGGTTGGTCGATTGCTCCTTCGTACGACCCCGGTGCACACCGCGGTGGTAGGCGGACAGGAGCCCGCGAACCGCCTCGGGAGTGCGTCGCTGCACCGAGGTCTCGGCCCGGTCGACACCGCCCGGGACCAGCTGTGCCATCGGCGTACGGCGCGGCAGACCCGCCGTCGTCGTGGTATCCACGGGCATCTCCGCCGCCTTCCGCGCCGCCGACCAACCGTCGTCGGCCGCGGTGCGCCAGGCCTCGGTGCCGCCGACGGTGCCGGTGGCACCACCCGTCGACGCTACCGCGCCGACCGGCTCCGGGTCGCGGGTGACCGCAACCGGCTCCGGGATAGGGGCCGGGACGGCCTCCTGCGCCGGGGCGGTGTTGCGAACCGGCTCGCCGGTGGAGAAGCGCTGGGCCAGCATGACCGAATCGTCGCCGCCGGCGTTGCTCTCCGCCCGCGGCGCCGCCTTGGGCTCCGGCCGGGCGGTCATGAACCATGCCGACTCGAGCTCGCGGAAGATCGGCAGTTCCATGGTCTCGTCCGCGAACTGCGCCTCGCCGTCACCCGCGGCCCGCTGCCGGGCAGCGGCCTGGGCGGCGGCGATCTG
>CAKUMG010001125.1 GCA_934667465.1 uncultured Actinoplanes sp.
GTGGGTGAACCGTCCGTGGGCGAGCCGTCCGTAGGCGAACCGACCCTCGGCGAACCGGCCGCGGCCGCGCCGTCCGTGGGGGAACCCGTGGTGGGCGAACCCTCGGTCGGGGCGCCCGTGGCGGGTGACGTCTCGGTGGAGGCGCCCGTCGTGGGCGAGCCGTCGGTGACGGCGCCCGCGACCGGCGAGACCGTCGTGACCGAGCCGGTGACGGCCGACCCGGGCGCGATCGAGGCCCCGGCCACCCCCGAACCCGTGGCAACCGAACCGGTGGTCACGGCACCGGTGGTCACGGCACCGGTGGAGACCGCACCGGTGGCGACCGCACCGGTGGAGACCGCACCGGTGGTGACCGAACCGACCGCACCGGCGGCA
The DNA here is from genome assembly GCA_934667465.1 of uncultured Actinoplanes sp. Taxonomy (GTDB): domain Bacteria; phylum Actinomycetota; class Actinomycetes; order Mycobacteriales; family Micromonosporaceae; genus Actinoplanes. Next base: position 376 of record CAKUMG010001125.1, read on the forward strand.
CCCGAGCCGGCAGCGCCGGCAGCACCCGAGCCGACAGCGCCCGAGCCGGAGCAGCCGGCCGGGCCGCCCTCGGCAGAGGCCCCGCCCGCCCCCGCGACCGGAACGACCCCGGAGGCAGTCGCCGTCGGTGTCGCAGCCGGCGCGGCAGCCGGCGCCGTGGCGGCAGCAGCGGGCCACGCCGCGTCGAGCGGCCCCGCACCCAGCGCCACCGCTCCGAGCACCACCGCACCGAGCAGCACCACTCCGGGCAGCACGGCCCAGGGGACCACCGCACCCGGCGCGGGCACGCAGGACGGCAGCGGCTCCGCCGAGGCGGGCGAGCCCACCGACGAGGAGGACGGCGGCCTCGCCGCGGGCGGAGCACTGCAACAGGCTGTGCCTGGAATCGTGCTCTCGGTGCCGCAGGCAGTGGTCCCGCCGACCGGGCCGCCACCGTCGGCGTTGCCGCCACAGGCTGCGGCTTCGTCGGCCGCGACGGCCCGCGAGGCGGTCATCGCGGGGACCGTTGCCGGGGACCCCCGGCTTGCCGGTACGGTTCCGGGGCAACAGCGGGCCGAGGATGATCGGGAGGCCCCCGGGCGCCCCGATTCCGCCGCGTTGCTGCAGGACGGATCCGGCGCCTGGAACGCCGCCGGTCCGGGTGGCGAGGCGCCGCCCGGGGATGACTTCGTGCCCGTGGTCACCTCGGACGACGGCGACGACATGTCCGGTTGGGACGACGTCGACGACGCGGGGTGGCTGACGGGCGAGAACGTGACGAAAGGGTGACGACAAGCGATGTCTGATTCCGCCGGTGAGCCGCAGATGCCGAGGTCGGTGTGGCGTCGCGCGGCTCCCGTCGTCTCGGAAGCCGTGGCGGAGGAGCGTCCGCCCAGCTGTGGCGGCCCCGACGACCTTGACGTCGAGGGCCGCTACCAGCGCATGAAGGAGCAGCGGCGCAAGCGCAAGGAGGCCGAGGCGCGCGAGCGTGAGCGCGAGCAGGCCGAGGCGAAGGCGGCCGCCCGCCGGGCCAGGGAGCGGTCCGGCGAGGACGAGGACGACGCCAAGGCCGCCGAGAAGTTCCGCAACGATCGCTACTCGGTCAAGCTGCTTCAACAGGACAATTCCGCCTGGGGTGGCGGCGGAGCCGGGTCAGGGGACATCGGATGAGTACGGTCACCGTCAAGCGCCCGCCGCGTGCGGCGGCCCCGGAGGCGCCCGAGGGGCAGATCGATCTCCAGGAGCCGCCGCTGATGGCGGAGGAGGCGCCGCTCGACTTCCGCTCCTTCGCGTCGATCGTGCCGATGGGCCTCGGCATGGGCGCCATGATGGCGATGTTCGGCCTCTACAGCCGGGCCCCTGTCATGTACGTCATGGGTGGTGCCATGGCCGGCGGCATGCTGCTGATGGGCGTCATGCAGATCGGCCGGGCGGCCGCCGAGCGCAAGCGCAAGATGCGGGGCGAGCGCCGGGACTTCCTGCGCTACATCGCCCAGCTGCGCAAGCAGGCCCGCAAGGCGGCGGACGCGCAGCGGCAGTTCGTGCTCTGGAACAACCCCCAGCCGAGCTGGCTCTGGTCGATCGCGATGAGCAGCCGGCTGTGGGAGCGCCGCCCGAGCCACGAGGACTTCGGCCGGGTGCGGATCGGGCTGGGCCGGCAGAACGCCATGCTCAAGTTCAGCCCGCCGTCGACCAAGCCGATCGAGGACCTGGAGCCGCTCTCCTCCATCTCGCTGCGGCGCTTCTCCGAGACGTACCGGACGGTCTCCGGCATCCCCATCTCGGTGGGGCTGCGCAGCTTCACCAGCATCGAGTTCGAGGGTCCCGCCGACCCGGCCATCGACCTGGCCCGCGCGATGGTGGCCCAGCTCGTCACCTTCCAGTCGCCGGACGAGCTGCGGGTCGCGGTGCTGGCCGCCGAGGTGCACCGCGGGCCGTGGGACTGGATCAAGTGGCTGCCGCACAACGCGCACCCCACGGCGTCAGACGCGGCCGGTCCGGTACGGCTCTTCGCCGGCACCCACGACGACATGATGGACCTGCTCGGCTCGGAGGTCAGCGAGCGTGGCGACCACGACCGCAACGTCCAGCCGTCGGCCACCGAGCCGCTGATCGTCATCATCGCGCACCTGGTGGACCTGCCGGACAGCTCGCGGCTGCTCGGCACCGGCATGCGCAACGTGATCCTGCTCGACCTGACCGGCAACATGCCCGGCGGTCCGAAGGTGCTGCGGCTGACGATCGACGGCGACAAGGTCGAGTTCCCGGCC
>CAKUMG010001126.1 GCA_934667465.1 uncultured Actinoplanes sp.
CCCCGGCGTAGGCCCGCAGGCACTCCCGAGCCTCCGCCGCATCGTCCGGAACCGCCGCAACCGTGACCGAGGCCAGCCGCAGCAGCGCACGAATCCGCCCCTGCGCGGCGACCAGTTCCCCCCGCTGCCCCTCGGTCAACGGCTCGAGCCACTGCCGCACCCCGGCCCGCGAGCGCTCGGTGAGCTCCCGCACCTCGCCCTCCCCGGCGGCGGTCAGCGACACGATCCGCACCCGCCCGTCGTCGGGGTCGGCCCGGGTCACCACCAGGCCCTGCCCCTCCAGCGCGCGCAGCAACCGGCTCACGAACCCCGAATCCAGTCCGAGCCGTGCCCGCAACTCCCGCACGGGCGCCGGCCCCGCCCCGATCTCGAACAGCATCCGCGCCTCACTCAGCGGCCGCTCCTGCCCCAGATAGCGATCGCTGAGCACCCCCAGCCGCCGCGTGTAGTAGCGGTTGAACTCCCGCACCCGCTCGATGGCATCCACGCCCGCACTCTATCTGACCTCGGTCAGATAAAGTGCGGGCGACGGAGAGCCGGCGCCGTCCCCGAGGTGGGGGCGGCGCCGGTGGGGTCGGGCTGGGTCAGCGGCCGCGGTTGGCGAGCAGGCGGCGGGGGCTGAAGCGCAGCATCGAGTCGCGGAGGCGGCCGAGGGCGCCCATCCAGCGGGAGGAGGTGTCGCCCACGCCCTGGCGCCAGCGGAGGGTGACCGAGGGCGGGAGCAGGACGGCGCGCAGCCGGGTGCGGCGGTCCGCCGTGCCGGCCAGGCCCTTGCGGACCTGGTCGAGGGCGCCCGGGAGGCCCTCGTCGCGCAGGGGCTGGCGGGCGTAGCGGGCGCGTTCCTCGGCGTGGCCCAGCAGGGTGGCCGCGTCGGCCGGGGTGCCGGCCAGCTCGGCGTCGCGGATGAGGCGCTGGGCCGTGTGGCGGGGCGTCTCGGTCGGGTCGATCGGGACGCGGTAGTCGACCATGGTGTCGACGAGCTCGTCCCAGGCGGCGTGGGCGTCCTCGCGGGCCTGCAGCGTCTCCGTGGTGATGACCACCTCGGGGCCGCCCGGTGCGGCGGCGGCAGTGGTGACCGCGACCGGTGCTACGGCCGCGTGGCGACGCCGGCGCAGCAGGATCCGGCCCAGGGCGGGGACCAGCAGCAGGGCGAGGACCAGGGCCACGGCGCCGGCGATCAGCAGGGCCGTGGTGGAGGGTCCCGAGCCGGCCGTGGTGTCCGAGGCGGCGGCGGTGCCCGCGTCGACGTCCCGGTCGGGGCGGGCCGCCGCGCCCGCGGAGGCGGAGCTGGTCGCGCCCGGCGCCGCGGCGGCCGAGGAGCTGGCGGCCGGCTCGTCCACCTGGTCGTTGTCCGGGGCCCACGCCGAGCGGGTGGAGCCGGCCACGTCCGAGGCCGGGGTGGCGTCGAACGGGATCCAGCCGTAGCCGTCGAAGTAGATCTCGGTCCAGGCGTGGGCGTTGCGGTTGGTCAGCACGTACGCGTCGCCCTCGCGGGTGTTGCCGCGGGTGAACCCGAACGCGACCCGCGCCGGGGCGCCGGCCTCGCGGGCCATCCAGGCCAGCGCCGCAGCATATTGCTGGCAGTAGCCGGTCTTGTTCGCCAGGAACGCCGAGATCGCCGAGGCGCCCGGGTCCGGGTCGGCCGCCTGCAGGCTGTAGCGGAACCCGTTGTCTTTGGAGAAGTGCTCGTAGAGCGCGCGCACCTTGTCGTACTGGTTGTCCTCGCCCTGCGTCAACCGTGCCACCAGCGCCTCGACCTCCGGATTGTCCGGGGTCGCGGTGAACTGCTGGATCAGCGAGCTGTCGGCGGGCAGGTCCTCGGCGCGGCGCAGCTGGGCCGGCGTGTACTTCGCGCGGACGTAGTCGAAGGAGTACTTCTGGCCGCGGGTGGTGACGCGGTTCGAGTAGACGACCGAGGCCGTCGGGTCCCAGGACCAGGCGCCGTCGAGGCCGTCGACGTCGGTCGGGCTCGCGTAGACCGGGGCGAGGGCCTGGTTGAAGTCGTTGGTGATCTCGACGTCGGCCCGGTAGGTCTCGTAGTCGCCGCCGTCGGTGGCCCGGTCGTTGCGCGGGTCGTTGATGCCCCGTGACAGCGGCCGCCCGGTCGGCGTGCGGTTGGAGAAGCCCTCGTCGGTGAGCACGTCGGCGATGCCGAAGCGCAGGTAGTACGGGTCCGACTCGGTGGTGGTGACCTTGAGGTAGTTGGTGACCGCGGACTGGTTGAGCGCGCCGCTGAGCGAGGCGAACAGGTTGATCCGCCCGTTGCCGCTGCCGCCCGGGCCGGTGCCGCCCTGGCCCGTGCCCACCTGGGTGAGCCGGTTGAGCAGGCCGGCGTCGAGCCCGGGGATGACCAGCGGGAGCAGCACCGCGGCGGCCACACCGACCACGGCGAGGCGCCGGCCCGCGGCAGCGAGCGGCGACGGCTCCCACACGTCGACGTCGCGGCCGTCGCCGGTGAAGCGGCGCCCGAAGCGGCGGACCTTGTCGACGTTGTCCGCCACGAGCAGCCACATGAAGCCGATCGCGCCGACGATGAACGGGACGACCGGCACGCTGTCGACGTAGACCGCGACCGGCACCGAGTAGATGGCGAGCATCGGCAGGCCGGCCAGCGCGGGCCGC
>CAKUMG010001127.1 GCA_934667465.1 uncultured Actinoplanes sp.
GCCCTACGTGGGTCGCGCAGCTGCGGGAGTTGACCGCCGGGCTGCCCCGGCCGAAGGCGATCCTGATGGCGTCCGCGCACTGGGAGTCGGCGCCGCTGATGCTGGGCGCGACGGGCCCCGCACCGCTCGTCCACGACTTCGGAGGATTCGCCCGGAAGTATTACGAGGTGCAGTACAACGCGCCGGGCGCGCCCGAGCTGGCGACCCGGATCGAGAAGCTGATGCCCGACTCCGAGCGCGTCGCCCGTACCGATCGGGGCCTCGACCACGGCGCATATGTGCCGTTGACGGTCATGTACCCCGAAGCCGACATCCCGGTGCTGCAGATGTCGCTGCCCACGCTCGAACCCGGCCGGCTGCTCGACCTGGGGCGGCGGCTCGCCCCGCTGCGCGAGGAGGGAGTGCTGATCGTGGGTTCCGGCTTCACCACGCACGGCCTGCCGTTCCTGCGCGACTGGCGGCCCGACGCGGCGGCGCCGGGCTGGTCGCGCGAGTTCGACGCCTGGGCGGCCGAGACGCTCGCCCGGGGGGCCGTCGACGAGCTGGCGGACTTCCGTAACCGGGCGCCCGGGATGCCGTACGCGCATCCCACGATCGAGCACATCGCGCCGATGTTCCTCACGCTGGGCGCCTCCAGCGACCCCGAGCAGAGCGCCGAGCAGCCGATCGACGGCTTCTGGATGGGCCTGGCCAAGCGATCGTTCAAAGTCGCCTGATCTTCGGGGTGCCGGAAAGGTCAGACCGAGTTTTTCAGGATTCTCCCAGTCTGAGCAGGGATTCTAGGGGGTACTGCCGCATGGCTACCCCTTGCACTCCCTCGCAACGACGCCCGGAGGAACTCCCTGATGCTTGAGGTCTCCGCGCTCGGCTGGACGATCACGATCGGTGTGATCGTCGCCCTGCTCGCCCTCGACCTGACCCTCGGTGTGCTGCGCCCGCACGCCGTCGGTTTCCGTGAGGCCACCGCCTGGTCGGTCTTCTACATCGCCGTTGCGATCGCCTTCGGTGTCGTGTTCGCCCAGATCGCGGGCTGGACCTACGGCACCGAGTACTTCGCCGGATACATCGTCGAGAAGAGCTTGTCGGTCGACAATCTCTTCGTCTTCGTGATCATCATGAGCACCTTCGCGGTGCCCGAGAAATACCAGCAAGAGGTGCTGACGTTCGGCATCATCATCGCGCTGGTCCTGCGGGTCATCTTCATCGCGCTCGGTGCGACGCTGCTGAACCTCTTCTCGTTCATGTTCCTCATCTTCGGGCTGATCCTGATCTGGACCGCGGTCCAGCTCTTCCGGCACCGCGACGAGGACCCGGACGTCGGCGACAACGCCATGGTCAAGTTCAGCCGCCGGCTGTTCCCGGTGACCGACGAGTACCACGGCGGCAAGATGTTCGCCCGGATCGGCGGCAAGCGCACGGCGACGCCGCTGTTCCTGACGCTGATCGCGATCGGCAGCTCCGACCTGCTGTTCGCGCTCGACTCGATCCCGGCCGTCTTCGGCGTGACCGAGGAGGCGTACATCGTCTTCGTCGCCAACGCGTTCGCCCTGCTCGGCCTGCGCGCCCTGTTCTTCCTGGTCAAGGGGCTGCTCGACCGGCTCGTCTATCTGTCGGTCGGCCTGTCGCTGATCCTGATGTTCATCGGCGTCAAGCTGGTCCTGCACTGGCTGCACGAGGACATCTGGAAGGGCGCCCCGGAGGTCAGCACCCCCGTGTCGCTCATCGTCATCCTGGTCATCCTCGTCGTCACGACCGTGGCCAGCCTGATGAAGACCCGCAAGGACCCGAGCGCCAAGGCACACGCCGGCAGCCTCACGGTCAAGTCCTCCAAGAAGGAGGACGCCGACCACTGACGGTCCGCAGTCCCAGAGAGCCCTCGGCAACGGCGCCGGGGGCTTTCTGCTGTGCAGGTCAATTCTTGCGCATTGGCATACGTCAATGGGTTGGCCCGGCCTGCGAATCGCCGGTGAGCGGATGCCTACCGTCGTGGCATGACCGACGAGGCGCTGGCGCGCGAATTGATCACCATGACCGACGAGGACCGGGAATTGCAGGCCGGGGCGCTGAGTGAGGACCCCACCGCGCAGCTGCGGCACCGGCGGGTGACCGTGCGCAACGGCGACCGGCTGGCGGAGATTCTCGACGCGTACGGGTGGCCCGGGGCGGCCCTGGTCGGCGTGGAGGCGGCCCGGCGGGCGTGGCTGGTGGCGCAGCACGCGGATCGGCAGCTCGAACTCCAGCGGCGGGCGCTCGCGCTGCTCGAGGCAGCGGTGCGGGCGGGGGACGCCGACGCGGGGCAGCTGGCGATGCTGCGGGACCGGGTGCTGGTCAACGAGGGGCGGCCGCAGATCTATGGCACGCAGATCGCGGGGGTGGCCGACGGCGCGCCGGTGCCGTGGCCGTGCGAGGGCCCCGCGGGGATGGATCGGCGGCGGGCCGAGGTGGGGTTGGAGCCGTTCGCCGTGCATGTGGCGAAGCACCGGCCCTGAGAAGCCCGCGGGCTCGGCGGGCTTACGGGCTCGGCGGGATTACGGGCTCGGCAAGACTGCGGGCTCGGCGGGATTACGGGCTCGGCAAGACTGCGGGCTCGGCGGGATTACGGGCTCGGCAAGACTGCGGGCT
>CAKUMG010001128.1 GCA_934667465.1 uncultured Actinoplanes sp.
ACCGGGTGATGTTCAACGGCAGCGCGGGGCGGCTCGAGCTGGAGGTCGTCGAGAGCGACCACGTCAGCCCCGCCTCCGCCGGCGACCTCAAGGGCGAGGCGGTGCACGGCATGACCGAGAACCCCGAGCGCGGGCACCGCCGGCTCACCCTGCATCCGTACTGGCAGGCGCCGCGCGAGATCACCCTGCCCCCGTACGAGAAGGGCGGCCACGGCGGCGCCGACGCCCGCATGACCGCGGTGCTGCTGGGCGCCGCGACCGACCCGCTGGCCCGGTCGGCGACCGCACGCGACGGGGCCCTCGCCCTGCTCACCGGCCTGGCCGCCAACCGTTCCCTGCGCACCGGCGCGCCCGTACGCGTCTCCGACCTGATCGATCCGACCTGAGGTGCCCGTGACTGATCCCGTCTTCGCCGCCGATCCGCGCCAGCGTGACCTCGCCATCGAGCTGCACGGCCTGGTCCGCGATCTGCCGCTGCTCTGCCCGCACGGCCACGTCGATCCTGGCCTGCTGGCCGGCGACGAGCCGTTCCCCGACCCCGCCCATCTGCTCGTCGTGCCGGACCACTACGTCACGCGGATGCTGCTCAGCCAGGGCATCCCGCCGGCGCGCCTGGGCGTGCCGGCCCGCGACGGCAGCCCGGTGGAGACCGACGGGCGGGCGATCTGGCGCCTGCTCGCGGAGAACTGGCACCTCTTCCGCGGTACGCCGTCGCGGCTCTGGCTGGAGCGGACGTTCGCGACCGTGTTCGGGATCGACACCCGGCTCGGCCCCGCCACCGCCGACGACGTGTACGACGCGATCGCCGCCCGGCTCGCCGAGCCGTCGTTCCGGCCGCGCGCGCTGTTCGAGCGGTTCGGGATCGAGGTGCTGGCCACCACCGAGTCGCCGCTGGACGACCTGTCCCGGCACGCCAAGCTGGCCGCCGACGGGTGGGGCGACCGGGTGATCACGACGTTCCGGCCCGACGAGGTGGTGGACCTGGAGTTCGCCGGGTGGGCCGGCAAGATCGAGGCGCTCGGCGAGCTGACGGGGCACGACACCGGCACGTACGCGGGGTATCTCGCGGCGCTGCGCGCGCGGCGGGAGGCCTTCATCGCGGCCGGGGCCACGTCGTCGGACCACGGGCACCCGACCGCGCGTACCGAGTCACTCGGCGACGCGGCGGTCGACGCCCTCTACGACCGGGCCCTGCGCGGTGAGGCCTCCGCCGGGGACGCCGAGCTGTTCCGCGCGCACATGCTCGTGGAGTTCGCCCGCATGTCGCTCGACGACGGCCTGGTCATGCAGCTGCACCCGGGCTCGGTGCGCAACCACAACACGTGGCTGCACGACCGGCACGGCCGCGACGTCGGCGGGGACATCCCGCAGGCCACCGAGTACGTGCACGCGCTGCGCCCGCTGCTCGACCGGCACGGCAACGACCCCCGGCTGCGCATCGTGCTCTACACGCTCGACGAGCAGGCGTTCAGCCGGGAGCTGGCGCCGCTGGCCGGTGGCTACGCGGCGCTGTATCTCGGCGCGCCCTGGTGGTTCCTGGACTCGCCGGACGGACTCCGGCGCTTCCGCGAGGCCGTGACCGAGACGGCCGGGTTCTACAACACCGCCGGGTTCGTGGACGACACCCGGGCGTTCTGCTCGATCCCGGTGCGGCACGACGTCGCGCGGCGCGCGGACGCGGCGTACCTGGCCTCGCTCGTGGTGCAGGGCCGGCTGCCGCTCGACGAGGCCGCCGAGACGATCGCCGACCTCGCCTATCACCTGCCCAAACGCGTGTTCCGGCTGGACCGGAAGGAGGCGGCGGCGTGACCCGGATCCTCGGCGTCGACGTGCACGACGTGCGGTTCCCCACCGCGGCGGCCGGCGACGGGTCGGACGCGATCAACCGCGGCGACTACTCGGCGACCTATGTGGAGCTGCGCACCGACGGCCCGCTGACCGGCGCCGGGTTCACCTTCACCAACGGGCGCGGCAACGAGCTGACCTGCGCGGCCGTGCGCGCCCTGGCGCACCACGTCGAGGGGCGCACGCTCGCCGAACTCTGGGCCGACCCGGCCGGCGTCGCGCGCTCGCTCAGCTCGGACGGGCAGCTGCGCTGGCTGGGCCCGGAGAAGGGCGTCATCCACATGGCCACCGGCGCGATCGTCAACGCCGTCTGGGACCTGCACGCCAAGCGGGCGGGCAAGCCGATGTGGCGGTTCCTGAGCGAGCTGCCCACCGAGCAGCTGGTGGCCAGCATCGACTTCCACCACCTGAGCGACGCGCTGACCCCGCAGGAGGCGGCCGCGATCCTCGACAAGGGCACGGTCGGCCTCGACGGGCGGCTCCTCGACCTCAAGCGCGACGGGCTGCCCTCGTACACGACAAGCGTCGGCTGGCTCGGCTACCCCGACGACAAGGTGCGCGCGCTGGCCCGGGAGGCCCACGCGCAGGGGTGGCGCGCGATGAAGATGAAGGTCGGCGGCGACCCGGCCGACGACGTGCGCCGGGCCCGGATCATCCGCGACGAGATCGGGCCGGACGCGCTGCTGATGATGGACGCGAACCAGGTGTGGGACGTCGACGAGGCGATCGCCCGGATGGCGGAGCTGGCGTTCGCCGACCCGTACTGGATCGAGGA
>CAKUMG010001129.1 GCA_934667465.1 uncultured Actinoplanes sp.
GCCCCGCCCGGCGACCCAGCCCCGCCCGGCGACCGAGCCCGGCGCCACGGCCGAGCCCGGCGCGACGGCCGAGCCCCGGGACGCGGCAGCCCGGCCGGTGGCTAGGCCGGCGCCGTCCAGGTCCGCCTGCCGACCGCGGCGCAGCGCTGGATGACCACGTCAGCGCCCACGGTGAGCTGACCGGCCCGCGCGTCCACGCAGTTGCCGGCGAGCCCGCTGATCAGCTTGCCGCCCTCGAACCGGAACAGCTGCGCCGCGTTGCCGTTGCAGTCCGCGAGCTGGATGATCGTGCCGATCTTCGTCTCCGCGCCCGCCACGTCCATGCACCGCGTGCCGATCCTCAGCGTGCCGTCGGCCCCCGGCTGCCACTGCTGGGTCTCCGAGCCCTGGCAGGTGCGCAGGGCCACCGGAGCCCCGTCGCCGACGTACTCGGCGGTCAGGCACAGGTCGGTTCCGGTGGCGACGATTCCCGGGTTGGCCACCGCCTGCGGCGTACCGGAGGAAGTGGCAGCCGTCTCGGAGCCGGACCGGTCGATGAGGAGCGTCACACCGGCGGCCAGGGCGACCACCGCGAGCACCGCCATCCCGGCCAGGTAGAACAGCGGGCGGCGGGAGAGCTCGCGCGCCTCCCCGTGTTCGGGCGGATCCTCGACCGAGTAGTAGCGGTCGGTCTCCGTCCACAGTTGCGCGGGCGTCTTGGGCGGCTCGGGTTTGCGCCGCTTGGACCACCAGGCGAGCACCCCGCAGCCGAGCAGGAGGAGCACGCCGGCGGCCAGGAGCATCCAGGCGATCGCGGGCGGGCCGTCGGCGGCACCGGCGGCCAGCGGGTACGACATGTGTGAGCTGCGGAACATCGACCATCCTCGGAAGCGCGTGCCCCGCGAGCGTACGGGTGGCTCCCGGGTCCTGCCTGGTTTCTTCCCCGACGCACCTGGGAATCTGGCCCGCGCATACCCGTCGTCATAGACTTGTCATATTGATCGTTTCGAGACCGTGGAGCGTGTCGTCTAATGCAGGTTTCCGGCCTCGTCTGGACCCTCACGATCGTGGGGATCCTGGCTCTGATCGCCTTCGACTTCTTCTTCCACGTTCGTAAGGCGCACATCCCGTCGCTGCGTGAGGCGACGATCTGGTCGTCGATCTACGTCGGGATCGCGCTGCTGTTCGGCCTCGGGGTGCTGATCTTCGGCGGCACGGACATGGGCGCGGAGTACTTCGCCGGCTACGTGACGGAGAAGGCGCTCTCGGTCGACAACCTGTTCGTCTTCCTGGTGCTGCTGGGCAGCTTCAAGGTGCCGCGCGCCGACCAGCAGAAGGTGCTGCTCTTCGGCATCGTGTTCTCGCTGATCGCCCGCACCGCGTTCATCTTCGTGGGCGCCGCGCTGATCAACTCGTTCGCGTGGGTCTTCTACCTCTTCGGCCTGATCCTGCTGATCACCGCGGGCAACCTGCTCAAAAGCGAGGACGACGACGAGCGCTCCGCCGACAACTTCATCATCCGGCTGGCCCGCCGCTTCCTGCGGACCTCCGACACGTACGACGGGGACAAGCTCTTCACCGTCCAGGACGGCAAGCGCGTCATGACGCCGATGCTGCTCGTCATGGTGGCCATCGGCGGCACCGACATCCTCTTCGCGCTCGACTCGATCCCGGCGATCTTCGGCCTGACCCAGAGCGTGTTCCTGGTGTTCACCGCCACCGCGTTCTCCCTGCTCGGCCTGCGGCAGCTCTACTTCCTGCTGGACGGGCTGCTGGACCGGCTGGTGTTCCTCTCCTACGGGCTGGCCGCGATCCTCGCCCTGATCGGCGTGAAACTGGTCCTGCACGCCCTGCACGAGAACAACGTGCCGTTCATCAACGGCGGCGAACACGTCGACGTCATCGAGATCAGCACCGGCGCCTCGCTCGGCTTCATCATGGGCGTGCTGGTCATCACGGTCATCGCCTCGCTGCTGAGCCCGAAGGGGCGCGCGCAGACCTATGTCTCCGCCGCCCGCCGGCACGCCTCGGAGTTCCTCGACATCGAGACCGACCCGAAGTACTGCGACGAGATCTACCACAAGCTCGTCACCGAGGAGGAGAAGATCCGCGAGCTGCCGGAGAAGTACCGCGCCCGGATCCGCCAGGAGGACGAGCTGATGGCGCTGCTCGAGCGGGCCCACCGCACGCACGACGACCGGGTGGCGGCCGGCACCTGCTACCGGCCGGCGATCTAAGACCTCACGCTCGTACGAGGCCCCGTGGCGCCACGTGCCGGCCACGGTGCCCCGCGGGGCGGCCGTCCTCCTCGAGCACGGCGCGCGGCACGATCCGGTCGAGCGGGCGGGGCAGCTGCCAGGCCCGCTCGCCGAGCAGCGACAGCACCGCCGGCACGAGCGTGAGCCGGACCGCGAAGACGTCAATGAGCACGCCCACCGCCAGCCCGAAGCCGACCGCCTGCACCGTCGGGTCCCCGACCAGCACGAAGCCCCCGCACACCGCGGGGACGACCAGCCCGGCGGCGCCCACGACCCGGGCGCCGCGGCCCATCCCGGCCACGGTCGCCGCGGTCGTGTCCCCGCCCTTGGCGACCTCGTCCCGGATCCGGGCAACCAGGACGACCTGGTAGTCCATCG
>CAKUMG010001130.1 GCA_934667465.1 uncultured Actinoplanes sp.
CTATCGGGTGGACGGCGCGCGGCGCGGGCCGTCGCCGGCGCACCCGGTGCCGATCTGGCTGGGCGCGGCCAAGCCCCGGATGCAGCGGCTCGTCGGGGCCAGGGCCGACGGGTGGCTGCCCAGCCTGCCCTGGCTCGGGCCCGGCGACCTGGACCGCGGCAACGGCGTCATCGACCGGGCGGCGACCCGGGCCGGCCGCGACCCGCGCGACATCACCCGCCTGCTCAACGTGACACCGGGCGACAAGGCCGGGGACCTCGCCCGGCTCGCCGTCGAGGACGGGGTCAGCGTGTTCATCGTGGCCACCGACGACCCGGCCGAGCTGCGCCGCTTCGCCCGCACCACCGCCGCCGAGATCCGTGAACGGGTCGCCGAGGCCCGGTCCCGGTCCGTCTCCTTCGGCGGAGAAACCGTGCCCGTCGCTCGTGACAGGGTCACGTTCGAGGGCGATCCGGTGCCCGCCGCGCTGACGGACCGGGCGCTGAAGCCGGGCGACGCCGGACACGCCCGCTACACCAGAAGCTACTTCCGCGGCGCCGACCCGGGGCTGGTGCTGCGTCCACAGACGATTGCGGAGGTGCAGGAGGCCATCCGGTACGCCGCGCGGCACCCCGACGCGCCGCTGGGCCTGCTGAGCGGGGGCCACGGGTTGTCCGGGCGGTCGCTCAACACCGGGGGCATCGTGCTGTCCCTCGGCGCGCTCGACGAGATCACGGTGCTGGACGACCATCGCGTACGGCTGGGCCCGGGCGCGCGCTGGGGCGACGTGGCCGGGCGGCTCGCCCCGCACGGGCTCGCGATCACCGCCGGCGACCACGGCGGCGTCGGCGTCGGCGGGCTGGCGACCACCGGCGGCATCGGCTGGCGGGTCCGCGAGCACGGGCTGACCATCGACCACCTGCGCGCGGTCGACGTCGTCACCGCCTCGGGCGACCTGGTCCGCGCCTCCGGCACCGAGAACCCCGACCTGTTCTGGGCGATGCGCGGCGCGGGCGCGAACTTCGGCGTCGCCGTGTCGTTCGAGATCGAGGCCCGGCCCGTGCCCGAGCGGGTCGGCTTCGCGATGCTCACGTACGTCCCCGACGACATGGCCACGTTCCTGCGCGACTGGGGCACCGCCATCGAGAACGCGCACCCCAGCGTCACCGGCACCCTGATGGCGGGCTCGCGTCAGGCCGCTGTGCAGGCGCTGGTCGTGGTCGGCTCCGGCGACCCGGACACGGTCGCCGAACGCCTCTCGCCGCTGGCCGGCCTGGCGCCGCTCGCCGGCCAGTCGGTGCGACTGGTCCCGTACGAGGGCCTGCTCGCCTCGACGCTGGCGGAGGAGCAGCACGGCCGCGGCGAGCCCGTCTCGCATGCCGGGCTGGTGCGGCACCTCACCGCCGAGACGGCGTCGGCGATCGCCGGGCTGCTCGCGGACGGCGACTACTTCGGCGAGCAGGTGCTGACCGGCGCGCCGGGCCGCTGGCGGTACAGCATCAAGACGATCACCTCGTGCACCGTGCTGGAACTCCCCGCGCAGGCGATGCAGCAGCTCAACGGCCAGGCAGAGCCGCTGCGCGCGCACATGCAGCGGATGGCGGAGCGGCCGGGCCGCAAGCAGAACCAGCACGGTGAGGCCGCGATCGAGCTGGCGTCCGGGCACGCCGGCGAACCGGACCTGCCGGCCACCTACGTGGACTACGAGGTCTCGCCGCGCGAGTACGAGCTGAGCGTGGCCCAGACCGTGCTGCGCGTGCACAGCCGGGTCGCGGACCTCTACAACGAGCCGATGGACCAGATCGAGCAGCAGCTCCGGCTGACCGTCGAGGCGCTGCGCGAGCGCCAGGAGCACGAGATGGTCAACAACCGCGACTTCGGGCTGCTGCACAACGCGGACCTGAAGCAGCGGATCTACACCCGGTCCGGCCCGCCGACGCCGGACGACATGGACGAGCTGCTGGCGCTGGTCTGGAAGGACCCGACGTTCTTCCTGGCGCACCCGCGGACCATCGCGGCGTTCGGCCGGGAGTGCAGCAAGCGGGGCGTCTACCCGTCCTCGGTGGACGTCGCGGGGCATCAGGTGCCGGCCTGGCGCGGTATCCCAATCTTCCCGTGCAACAAGATCGGGGTGTCCGAGCGGCGGACCAGCTCGATCATGCTGATGCGCGCGGGCGAGGACAAGCAGGGCGTGGTCGGCCTGCACCAGACCGGCATCCCGGACGAGTACCAGCCGGGCCTGAACGTGCGGTTCATGGGCATCACCGAGCAGGCGATCATCCAGTACCTGGTGAGCGCGTACTACTCGGCGGCGGTGCTGGTGCCGGACGCGCTGGGCATCCTGGAGAACGTCGAGCTCGGGCGTGCGGACTGATGGCGGGGGCCGTTGTCGCTGAGCCGCGGTCGTCCCTCGGGCCGGCGGCGGCGCGAAATCTCACCACCACCACCAAGACCCGGCCGCAGAACACCGCCGACTCGCCGCGGTGGCTCCTGCGGATGCTGCCCTGGGTGCCGGTCGCGGGCGGGGCCTACCGGGTCAACCGGCGGGCGCGCTACCAGGCCGGGGACGGGCGGGTGCGGATCCTCAACATGAGCGTTCCGATCGACCTGCTGAAACCCATCATGGGGGAGATGC
>CAKUMG010001131.1 GCA_934667465.1 uncultured Actinoplanes sp.
TCCGCACCTCGCGCATCCGGCTCGCCTCCGGGGTCACCGTGCTGAGCTCGGACGACCCCGTGCGCGTCTTCCAGCGCTTCGCCACCGTCGACGCCCTGTCGAACGGCCGCGCGCAGGCGATCCTGGGCCGCGGCTCGTTCACCGAGTCGTTCCCGCTGTTCGGCTACGACATGAAGGACTACGAGGTGCTCTTCGAGGAGAAGCTGGACCTCTTCGTCCGCCTCCTCGACGAGAAGCCGGTCACCTGGAGCGGCACCACGCGCGCCGCACTGCAGAACACCGACGTGTTCCCGAAGACCGAGTCCGGGCGGCTCGACACCTGGGTCGGGGTCGGCGGCTCGCCGCAGTCGGTCGTGCGCACCGCACGCCACGGGCTGCCGCTGATGCTCGCGATCATCGGCGGCGAGGCGGCGCGCTTCGCCCCGTACGTCGATCTCTACCAGCGTGCCACCGAGCAGCTCGGCACGGTCGCGCACCCGGTCGGCATGCACTCCCCCGGCTTCGTCGCCGACACCGACGAGCAGGCCAAGGAGCTGTTCTGGCCCGCCTACAAGGTGATGCGGGACCGGATCGGCAAGCTGCGGGGCTGGCCGCCGGTGCGCCGCGCGGAGTTCGACGCGGAGGTCGAGGGCGGTTCGATGTACGTGGGTTCGCCCGAGACCGTGGCGCGGCGGATCGCCGCCGCCGTGGGCGCGGTCGGTGCCGGCCGGTTCGACCTCATCTACACCGTCGGGGCGCAGCGCGCCGGTGACCGTACGCGTGCGGTGGAGCTCTTCGGCTCCAAGGTGGCGCCCATGGTCCGCGACCTGCTGGCAGGCTGAGCCCATGACCACCCTCGGAATCCTCGGCGCCGGCAAGGTCGGCACCGTGCTGGCCCGTCTCGCGATCGGCGCCGGCTACGACGTGCTCGTGGCCGGCTCCGGCGACCCGGCGAAGATCTCGCTGATCGTCAGCGTCCTCGCGCCCGGCGCGGTGCCGGTGACGGCGGCCGCGGCGGCGGAGGCCGACATCGTCGTGCTCGCGCTGCCTCTCGGTAAGCATCGCAACCTGCCCGTCGACGCGCTGCGCGGCAAGCTCGTGGTGGACGCCATGAACTACTGGTGGGAGGTGGACGGGATCCGCGACGATCTCGGGAACTCGAGCGAGATCGTGCAGGCGTTCCTGCCGGAGTCACGCATCGTCAAGGCGTTCAATCACATGGGCTATCACGACCTCGAGTCCGGCGCCCGGCCGGCGGGCGCCTCCGGCCGGTCGGCGATCGCCGTGGCCGGGGACGACCCCGCCGACGTCGCCGAGGTCACGGCGCTGGTAGAGGCGATCGGCTTCGATGCGGTCGTGGCGGGACCGCTCGCCGCGGGCGTCGCCATGGAGCCCGGGACGGAGCTGTTCGGGGCGAACACTTCCGCGACGGAGGTGCGGGAAATGCTGGAGAGGTTTACTCAGCGTAGTTTTCTTGACGGCGATGCGACGGAGGCCTCAGTCTTTCCGGCTGGCCCCTTGCGCCCCAGCTCGGATAGCATGAGGGGCATCGACGGGACGGGCGGTTCCGGAGTCTGACCCTGCGTCGTTCGTCGATACTCTGCGTGATGTTTGACGGACGGCAACACATGATGGCCTGGGGGTGAGTGGGGTGCGGTTGCTGGCGGAGCGCTACCGGCTGGAGGAGGCCGTGGGGCGCGGCGGCAGCGCCGTCGTCTACCGCGGCCACGACCGCACGCTGAAGCGCCGCGTGGCGATCAAGCTCTTCTCCCCCTACCGGCCCGACGGCGCCGGGCCGGCGAGCAGTGTGCTCCGCGAGGCGCGCACCGCCGCCGGGCTCAGCCACCCCAACGTCGCCCGGGTCTACGACTACGGCGAGGCGACCGACGGCGGTCACCGCGTGCCCTACCTGGTGATGGAGTTCCTCGACGGCGACACGCTCGCCGACGAGCTGGGCCGCACCGGCGCGCTCCCCTGGCCGCGGGCCGCCGCGATCTGCGCCGACACGGCCGCGGCACTCACCGCCGCCCACGAGCGCGACCTGGTGCACCGCGACATCAAGCCGCGCAACGTCATGCTCACCCCGGGCGGCGTCAAGGTGGTCGACTTCGGCATCGCCGCGGCCGCGGGGCAGAACAGCCTCGACACCCAGGGCCAGCTCTGGGGCACCCCGGCCAGCCTCGCCCCCGAGCAGCTGCGCGGCGAGCCGGCCTATCCCGCCGCGGACGTCTACGCGCTGGGTCTGCTGCTCTTCGAGTGCCTCACCGGGCGCCCCGCCTGGCCCGGCGCCACCGTGGGCGAGATCCTCGCCGTGCGCCTCAACAACCCGGCACCGCGCCTGCCCCGGATCGCCGGGCTGCCGCGCGAGATCGTCCGGCTCTACGAGTCCTGCACCGCCGAGCAGCCCGTCCGGCGCCCCACCGCCGCCGCGGCCGCCGAGATCCTGCGCCGCGCCGCGGCCCGGGTGCCGACGCTGCGGCCGTCGGTGGCGCGAGAGACCTTCACCCCTGCCGTACGGGCACAGCGGCGCATCGGTGCTCACGCGACCGACCCGATCTCCGGGGCGGAGCCGGTCTCCCCGGCCGGCGCTGGGGCGGCGGCCAGGGCTTGGGCAGCGGCCGGCGCTGGGG
>CAKUMG010001132.1 GCA_934667465.1 uncultured Actinoplanes sp.
GGGCCACCGCGCGCACGGCCGCCGTGAGCGCGGGCGTCCAGCGGAAGGGGTGGCGGGCGCCGCGGTGGCGCTGCACCGGCTCGGCACCAGCCTCTTCGGCAGCCGCCGGGCGGGATGGGCGCGGGTCGGGATCGTCTGCGGCGCGCCGATGTCGGTGGTGCTGTCGATGGCGTACACGGAGAGTCTGTTTCTTGCTCTGCTCGCCGGGATGCTCGTCGCCGCGCACCGCAAGGTGTGGTGGGCGGCGGGGCTGCTCGGGCTGGCCTGCGCGCTGACCCGGCCGACCGGGGCTGCCGCCGCGGTGGCGCTGGCCGTCGCGGCGGGGTTGGCGGTGTCCCGGGGCGAGCGCAAGTGGCCGCCGCTGGCCGCGGCCGCCGTCGCGCTCGCGGGCGTACCGGCCTATCTGGGCTGGGTCGGCTGGCGGGTCGGCGAGCCCGACGCGTGGTTCAAGATCCAGGCGGCGGGCTGGGGCACGCAGACCGACTTCGGCCGGAGCACCGTCGCCTTCCTGTCCGGCACGCTCACCACCGCCGACGGCTGGGTGCCGATGAGCGTGGCGTTGATCCTGCTCGCGGCGCTCGCGGCGGCCGGGGTCGCGCTGGCGGGCCGGCCGTGGCTGCCGCTCGCTGTGTACGGGGTCGTCGCCATGGTGCTCGTGTATGGACAGGCGGGCTACTACCACTCCAAGCCGCGGCTGCTGCTGCCCGTACTGTTGACGCTGCTCCCGGCCGTCGCGGCCGCCGCACGGGCGCGTCCCCGGGTGGCCGTGCTCGCGATCGGGGCCTGGGCGCTGTTCGGCCTCTGGTACGGCGCATATCTCGTGGCCGTGTGGCCGTACACGATCTGAGAGAGGGGTCATGCCCGAGCTTCCCGAGGTCGAGACCGTCCGCGAGGGACTGGAGAAGTGGGTCACCGGCCGCCGGATCGAGGCGGTCGAGGTGCGCCACCCGCGGGCGATCCGCCGGCACCTGCCCGGCGACGTCCACTTCGCCTCCGTGCTGGCCGGCCGCACGATCACCGGCGTCTCGCGGCGCG
This sequence comes from uncultured Actinoplanes sp., assembly GCA_934667465.1. Classification (GTDB taxonomy): domain Bacteria; phylum Actinomycetota; class Actinomycetes; order Mycobacteriales; family Micromonosporaceae; genus Actinoplanes. The sequence continues at coordinate 1,036 of CAKUMG010001132.1, forward strand.
GCAAGTACCTGTGGCTGCCGCTCGACTCGGAGGACGCGATCATCGCGCACCTCGGCATGAGCGGTCAGCTGCTGATGCAGCCCGCCGAGGCGCCGGACGAGACCCATCTGCGCGTACGGTTTTCCTTTGCGGGCGAGGGCCCGGAACTGCGCTTCGTGGACCAGCGCACGTTCGGCGGGCTCTCGGTCTCCGAGGGCGGTGCCGAGCTCCCGCAGGAGATCGCGCACATCGCCCGCGACCCGATGGACCCGCTCTTCGACGACGAGGCGTTCGTGGCGCGGCTGCGCGGCAAGCACACCGAGGTCAAGCGCGCCCTGCTCGACCAGACGCTGATCTCCGGCGTCGGCAACATCTATGCCGACGAGGCGCTGTGGCGCGCGCAGCTGCACGGCGCCCGGGCCACCGACAGCCTCACCCGGCCGGTGGTCCGCAAGCTGCTGGCCGACGTGCGCGAGGTGCTGTCCGAGGCCATCGTGGCCGGTGGCACCAGCTTCGACGCGCTCTACGTCAACGTGAACGGGCAGAGCGGCTACTTCGACAGATCCCTCAACGCGTACGGGCGGGAGGGCGAGCCCTGCCACCGCTGCGGCGCGCCGATCCGGCGCGAGCAGTTCATGAACCGCTCCTCCTACAGCTGTCCGCGGTGTCAGCCGCGCCCGCGGAAGGCGCTGCGCTGACGTACGGGCTGGTGTCCGTGGCCAGCCCGAAGCCCGCCCCACGCCGGCCCATCAGCCGGCGCGCGGCGGTCAGCATCTCCGGCGGCACGCCGTGCACGAGGTGCCCGTCGCCGGGCCGCACGCCGTCGCCGGCCCAGCCCTGGTAGGACGACCAGGGGCCGTCGAACGTGCAGATCTTGACCCCCAGGTCGCGGTAGAGCGGGTGGGTCGGCACGCCCGGGTTGAGCACCACCCGGTGCAGCCCGCGCCGTGCCGCGAGCCGGACGGTCAGCGCCACCGGCCCGACGCCGCCCGCCCCGGCCGGGGCCCGGTCCAGGAACAGCCCCTCGGCGCCCTCCTCCCGCCACGCGTCCACGTCGGCGAGCACGTCGGCCAGCGAGCGGCCGCCCCAGTCCAGGTCGACCCGGCCCAGCCGCTGGTGGCGCGACCGGCGCCGGCCGGGGCGCTCCTGCACCAGCCAGGTGTCCTGGTCCAGGGTCAGCTCCGGCGACGGGTGGGCGTACGGCGGGAACAAGGTCCTCACGAGATCCTCCGGGGGTCTGCGGGCGGCGGTCATGGAGTGAGCCACCGCACGGTGGCGGGCTGGGCGTCGCGCGGGGCGGGCACGGCCAGGGCCAGCTCGAAACTGGGTGCGGGCGGCGGCGCGGCCAGGTCGGTGTAGAGCGCCCCGTAGGCGCGTACGACCCGGTCGGTGGTGAAGTAGGCGAGCGCCCGGCGCCGGGCGGCGTCGCCCAGGGCGCGGCGGCGGGCCGGGGCCCTGAGCAGCGAGACACAGGCGCCGGCGAGCGTCTCGGGGTCGTCCTCGGGCACGACGATCCCGGCGTCGCCGAGCGTCTCGGCGGCCGGTCCGACGTCGACCCCGACCACGGCCCGGCCGGACATCATCGCCTCGA
>CAKUMG010001133.1 GCA_934667465.1 uncultured Actinoplanes sp.
GTCGTCGGCGGTGCGGCGGGCGAGCTGCGCGTCGTGCCAGGCGGTCTGCTCGGCGGCGGCGGCCCGCTCGTAGCTCTCCCAGAGGTACGCGGCGGAGGCCCGGGCCACCACCAGCTCCTGGTCGCACGGGTGCAGGCGCGCGTCCCAGCCCCGCCCGGCGAACGCGTCGGCCACGGCGCCGGCTGGCAGCTCGCCCCGCTCGGCGGCGGAGGCCACGGCGCGGTGCAGCCACCGCTCGCGGTCCGCGTACTCGGCGGGGCTCGGCACCGTCCACGGCGTCCCGAACGCGGCCGCCGACCGGATCCGGTCCACCCGGGCCTGCGCGTCCTGCCACGCCTGCCACGCGCCGGCCACCCGCTGCTCGGACTCCTGCCAGTGCTCCTGCCACAGGTCGGCGCCGTGCCCGGAGCGGCGAGCGGCGGCGCGCACCTCCTCCGCGTACCGGATGGTCTCCTCGGCCTCGCGGCGGCGGGCCCGGCGCTCCTCGCGCAACCGGCGCGCCGAGCCGGCCAGGTGCACCAGCGTCGGGACGGGGTGGCTGACGCCGGTCGGGCTGGCGAGCAGCATCAGCGCGGGCAGCGCGAGCAGCATCAGGACGCCCCAGACCAGCGCGGGGGCGGGCTCGGTGAGCAGCATCTCGGCAAAGATGTTCATGGTGGGTTCCCGTCGGGAGATCGGTGCGGTGAGCGGAGTCGAGAGGAGGGGAGCGGGCCCGGCCGGAACCGGCCGGGACGCGCAGCGAAGCGGTGCCGCGCGGCGTGCGCCCGGTCTGCGCGGCGTGCGGCCTGCCACGTGCGCGGCCTGCCACGTGCGCGGCCTGCCACGTGCGCGGCCTGCCACGTGCGCGGACTGTCAGGTGCGCGGCATGCCAGATGCGCGGACTGTCAGGTGCGCGGCATGCCGAAGCGAGGCGTGCGGAGGGCATGAGGTGCCGCGAGCCGGAAAGGACGGAACGCGAGCGGCCCGTGCAGCCGCAGCGAAGCGGTGCGGGAGGCCGGTCAGAGCGGCAGCATCACACCAGGCCGGCGGGCGGGGCGCGCGAGCCCCGGACCCCGGCAACCGGCTGCGGGCGCAGCACCTGCGGGGTGTCCGCCACGGCCGGAGCCGCCACGGCGGGCACCGGCGAAGCCTCGGCGGCGGGATCGCGCTCCGAGGCCGGGGCGCTGTGGCCGGCGGGCGCGGGCTGTGCAGCGTACGAGATGGCCGGTTGGCCGTTGAAGGCAGTGACGGCCACGGCGGGCGCGGGCGCGGCGGCGAAGCCCGCCAGCACGAGCGCGAGCAGGGCAGGCAACGTCCGCTGCAGGAAGCCGCGGAGTGTCACCATGCCCGGCAGTCTACCCAGGACGGGCCGCGATCAGGCGCATCCCGGACGCGCGTCACCCGTCGGAGATCAGCAGCTCAGGGGTGATGCCGGCGAGATCGGCGGCGCCCGTCAGCGCCATCGTCACGTCGAGCTCGGCGACGGTGTTGGCGACGACCTCCTCGACGCCGCGCTGCCCGGCCACCGCCAGCCCGTACACGTAGGGCCGTCCGAGCAGCACCGCGTCGGCGCCCGCCGCGAGGGCGACGAAGACGTCCGCACCCGTACGGACGCCGCTGTCCAGCAGGACCGTCGGCGCGTCCCCGACGGCCTCCCGGATGCCGGCGAGCGCGTCGAGGCTCGCGACCGCGTTCGCGACCTGCCGCCCGCCGTGGTTGGAGACGACGATCGCGTCCGCACCGAGCGCGAACGCGCGCCGCGCGTCGTCCGGGTGCAGGATCCCCTTGAGGACGATCGGCAGCCGCGTCCGCTCCCGCAGCGTGGCAAGATGGTCCCAGGTCAGCCCGGGGTTCGAGTAGACGTCGAGGAACGTCTCGACCGCGGCGCGGGGCAGCGGCGAGCGCAGGTTCCGCCGGAAGGAGCCCGGGTAGCGCCGCGTCATGCCCAGCAGCGTCCGGACGGCACCCACCGTGACCTGCTGCTTCCCGTGGTTGCCGGCGGCTGCCCGGACCCGCTGCGCGACGAGTTCGGCGAATCGGGGGTCGGAGGTGTACTGCGCGATCCCGATCCCGCGCGCGAACGGCAGCGACCCGAGGCCCAGGTCCCGCGGCCGCCACCCGAGCACGGTCGTGTCCAGCGTGACCACGACCGCGCCCGCCCCGGCGGCCTCCGCCCGCCGGAGGAAACTGTCGACGAGCCCCTCGTCCTTGCTCCAGTAGAGCTGGAAGTACCACGGCACGCCGCCCAGGGCGGGCGCGGCCTGCTCCAAGGCAATCCCTGCCTGGTTCGACATCACGTACGCCGTGCGCGTCGCCGCCGCGGCCCGCGCGACCGCGGCATCCCCGCCCGGCCGGAGCAGATCGACCGCCCCGATCGGCGCGAGCAGCACCGGCGCCGGATGCCGCACCCCGAACAGCTCCACGGACAGGTCGCGCTCCACGACCCCGTGCGCCACCCGCGGCGCCACCGCCCGCCGCTCGAACGCCTCCCGGTTGCGCCGTAGGGCCCGCTCGTCGCCCGCGCCCCCGGCGACGTACGCCCAGGCGGTCGCGCTGCTCCGCGCCCGGGCCCGGCGCTCCAGCTCGTCGAACCCCACGGGAACCGCGGGCCGCCGCCCCAGCACC
>CAKUMG010001134.1 GCA_934667465.1 uncultured Actinoplanes sp.
GGCTCCATCCTCGGAGCAGCCAAGTGCTTCTGCACGAGCCGCAGCTGGTAGTCCGTTAGCGCCACGGCTACGAGTATCCACAGCGCGCCGCACGAAGCATTCCCGGCACGGGTCGTGCGGGGGTGGGTCAGGCGCTGTGGAGGCGGCGGGGGCCGGTGTCGGGGCGGGCGCCCGGGGGGCCGGTCTCGACCGCCGCGTGGAGGATCGCGTAGCCGTCCGGGCGGGCGAGGACCGGGTTGAGGGACAGGGCGCGGATGTGCGGGTGTTCGTCGGCGAGGCGGCCGACGCGGAGGAGGAGGTCGATGAGGGCGGCGCGGTCGACGGGTTCGGAGCCTCGGTAGCCGTGCAGCAGGGGGGCCGCCTTGGGCTCGCCGACCAGGGCTTCCGCGGCGCGGTCGGTGAGGGGGGCGGCGCGCCAGGCGAGGTCGCCGAGGAGTTCGCTGGCGACGCCGCCGAGGCCGAAGCCGACGACGGGCCCGAAGGCGGGGTCCTCGACGACCTCGATCGTGCAGGCGACGCCGGGGGCCACCATGGACTGGACCAGGACCTGGGGGCCGAAGGCCGCGGCGAGGTCACGGTAGGCCGTGCGGACGTCGTCCTCGTCGGCCAGGGCGAGCCGGACCGCGCCGAGGTCGATGCGATGGCGCAGGGCACCGCCGGCCGCTTTGAGCGCGACCGGATAGCCGAGGGCCGCCGCCGCGGCAAGCGCCTCGTCGATAGTGCCGGCCAGGGTGGACGGTTCGACCGCGATGCCGTACGCCGCCAGCAGTTCCGCGGGCGACCCGCCGAGCTCGGCGGCGGCGGGGTCGATGCCGGGCAGTGCGGGGACGACGCCGGGCGGGCGGCGCAGCCACTCCGCGTACGTGGCGACGCGGCCCAGCGCCCGGACGGCCTCCTCGACCGAGGGGTAGGCCGGCACGCCCGGTGGCAGCGTGCCGAGCAGGAACATCGCCACGGTCGGCTTCTCCCCCGCCAGTGCGACGCTGGCCAGCGCGGCGGCGAAGTCGGCGTCCTCGTCCGGCAGCTGGCCGGGCAGCGGCGGCGCGAACAGGGCCACCAGCGCGTCCACCCGGTCGTCCACGGCGGCGTCGGCGAGCGCGTCGGCGAAGTCGTGCGCCCCGGCCTGCGGGCTGATGTCGTGCGGGTAGCCGTCGGCGACGACCAGACCGTTGGCCCGGCACGCCGCGACCGCCAGCCCGGACAGGGCCGACGAGGTGCCGACGATGCCCACCCGGCGGCCCGCGGGCAGCGGCTGGTGGGCCAGGAGGACACCCACGTCGAACAGCTCGGCCACCGTGTCGACCCGGATGACGCCGGAGCGCGCGAACAGGGCCGTGACGGCCTTGGTGTCCGGGCCCGGCAGGTCGCCGGCCAGGCCCGCCGGGCGGGTGGCCGAGGAGACCGCGACGACCGGCTTGGTGCGGCTCATCCGGCGGGCGAGCCGGGCGAACTTGCGCGGGTTGCCGAACGTCTCCAGGTAGAGCAGGACGACGTCGGTGCCCGGGTCGTCCTGCCAATACTGCAGGAGGTCGTTGCCGGACACGTCGACCCGGTTGCCGGCGGACACGAAGCTGGACAGGCCCAGGCCGCGGCGCTCCGCCTCGGCGAGCAACGCCACCCCGAGCGCGCCGGACTGGCTGAAGAAGCCGACCCGGCCCGCCGGGGGCAGGCGCGGCGCCAGCGTGGCGTTGAGGCGTACGGCGGAATCGGTGTTCGCGATCCCGAGGCAGTTGGGCCCGACGATGCGCAGGCCGGCGGCGTGCGCGGCGTCGACCAGGGCCCGCTGGGCGAGCGCGCCCTCGACGCCGGCCTCGGCGAAGCCCGCCGACACGACCACCACGCCGCTCGCCCCGGCGGCGGCCGCGTCGGCGATGACCTCCTCGATGCCGTGGGGCGGCACGGCCACGAGGGCGAGGTCGACCGGGACCCCGGCCGCTGCCGCCGACTTCCACGCCGGGAGGCCCGCCACCCGCTCCGCGCTGCGGTGCACGGGCACGATGTCGCCGCCGTAGCCGCCGTCACGCAGGTGCGCCAGCAGCGCCGCCCCGATCCCCTGCCCGCTGGCACTGGCGCCGTAGACGGCGACGCCCCGGGGGTGGAGCAGCCGGGCGAGCGATTTCGCCTCGGTCCGGCGTTCCCGGTCCTCCTGCACCTCGCGGGAGCGCTCGGTGGGCGCGATCGGGAAGCTGAGATGCACCACGCCGTCCGCGTAGCGGCGCTGCACCTGGTAGCCGAAGTCGCTGAAGACCCGCAGCATGCCGGCGTTCTGCGGCAGCACCTCGGCCACGAACCGGGTGATGCCGTTGCCCCGGGCCGCCTCGGCCAGGTGCTCGAGCAGCACCGAGCCGATCCCGCGGCCCTGGTGCGCGTCCTCGACCACGAACGCCACCTCGGCGTCCGGCGAGTCCGGGCCGAGCCGCTCGTAGCGCCCGACCGCCATGATCCGCGGACCGGACACGATGACGAACGCCTCGCGGTCGTGGTGGTCGACGTTGACGAAGCGCTCGAGGTCGCGCTCGGGAATCCGCGGGTACGGCGAGAAGTAGCGCAGATAGCGGGTGCGCTCGCTCATCCGCGAATGGAACTCCACGATCGCGGCGG
>CAKUMG010001135.1 GCA_934667465.1 uncultured Actinoplanes sp.
GACCTCGCCTACACGACGGTGATGACCGTGCTGGACCGGCTCGCCAAGAAGGGCGTGGTCCTCCAGCAGAAGAAGGACCGGGCCTATCGGTACGCGCCCACGCAGTCCCGCGAGGAGATGACCGCGGCCCTGATGCTCGACGCGCTCAGCACCGCCCCCGACGGCGTCCGCGACGCGGCCCTGGCGCACTTCGTCGGCCGGCTCGACCCGTCCGCGCTGACCGCCGCGATCGAGGCGGCACGGAAGGAATCGGCCCCCGGCTCGTGACCGCGCTGCTGCTCGGCGCGCTCGGGCTGACGCTGTCGCTGCTCGTGCCCGGCCTGCTCGTCCGGGCCCGGTGGACGGCGCGCGCGCCCGGGGCGGCGATCGTGCTGTGGCAGAGCATCACGCTCGCCGGGATCCTGTGCGCGCTGGGGGTGGCCCTCGCGGGGCCGCAGGAGCTGGCGTACGAGCTCGGCAGCGGCAAGCCGGTCGGTGCCGCGCTGCTGATCGCGGCGCTGGCCGTGGCGGGGCTGATCATCGTACGGCTGCTGGTGTCGCTGGTCCGGGTGAGCTATCGCTCGCGGGCGCGGCGCGCGCGGCACCGGATGCTCGTCGACCTCCTCTCCTCGGTCGAGCGGGACGGGATGCTGCCGGCGGAGGCCCGCGTGCTCGACGGGCCGCTGCCGTTCGCGTACTGCCTGCCCGGGCGGCACCCGCGCGTGGTGCTCAGCGGCGGCGCGCTCCAGGTGCTCGACGAGGCGCAGATCGGCGCGGTGATCGCGCACGAGCAGGCGCACCTGCGGCAGCGGCACGAGCTGGTGATGGAGTCGTTCACGGCGTTCTACCGGGCGGTGCCGCGCCCGCTGCGCAGCCCGGTGCCGCTGCAGGCCGTGCACCTGCTGCTCGAGATGGTCGCCGACGATGCGGCGCGGCGGCGCAGCGGGGCGGGACCGCTGCGTACGGCCCTGGAGGTGCTCGGCGACGCGGTGAGCCCCGACGCGCCCGACGAGGTGGGCGGCACGGCGGCCGGCGAGCGGCTGCGGCGGCTCGACCGGCTGGCCGGGACGGACAAGCGGTCCGTCGCCCTGAACGTGGGCGCGTTCGGGCTCGCGGCCGGCCTGCTGGTACTACCCACAGTGATCCTGGTGGTGCCGTGGCTCGACCGCGCGCTCACGGCCTGGCCGCTTTGACTACGCTGCGTCATTGCCGGTGACGTCACGTACGGGGTCCATCCGGCCGTTCTGTTTACCGTTGATCGGGAGTACGGTGGGTCCGGCCTGCCGGTCCCCCCTCGTCCGAGCCCCGGGCGAAACCGGCTCGCTCCGCCGAATCGCTTTGTCACGAGCCGGGGAACCACGTCAGTCCTCCCTGGGGTGAAGCCGCTTTGTTGCGCGGCCGGGCGCGCTTCCCGCCCGAACCCGTCAGCTAACCCGGTAGGCGGTTGAGGGAAGAAGGGACACCGTAACTAGGTGAAACGGATTGGGGCGCGCCGCGCCACGATTCTGCGCGGGCTGCTCGGTGTCGTCGCCGCCCTCGGGGTCCTGCTGGTCCCGACCGCGGCGCACGCGACCCCGTCGCCCGGAACCGTCGAGAAGCAGATCGACGAGCAGTGGAGCAAACTCGAGCCACTCATCGAGGAGTACAACAAGGTTCACATCGAGCTGGGCAAGAACCAGTCCCAGCTCAAGAAGATCAACAAGAAGCTGGCCCCGTTGCAGCTCCAGGTTGATCTCGCCATGGCGCAGGTGGGCGGCATGGCGGCCGACGCGTACATCCAGGGCTCTCCCGGGACCGTCAAGTCCATGCTGTTCAGCGGGGACTCGGAGGATCTCACCGAGAAGCTCATGTTCCTCGACCAGATCGCCCGCCACCAGGAGAAGCAGATCTCCGGCGTGCGCAAGCTGAGGGACCAGTACGCACAGCAGAAGCAGGACCTGGAGACGCTCACCAAGGCGGTCGCGGCCCGCGACAAGGACCTCGCCGCCAAGAAGAACCAGATCCAGGACAAGGTCGACGACCTGCAGAAGCTGCGGATCACGGCCTACGGCGCCAGCGGGGTTCCGAACAAGAACTTCCGGCTCGGCAACGGCGCCTGCCCGGTCGAGTACGACCAGTCGAAGGGGAACCGCGCCGCGCAGGCGGCGTGCGACCTGATCGGCAAGCCGTACATCTTCGGCGCGGCGGGACCCAGCGGCTACGACTGCTCGGGCCTCACCCAGGTGGCCTGGCGTGCGGTGGGCGTGGGCCTGGCCCACTACACCGGCTCGCAGGTCGGCGCCGGCCGGGGGATCAGCCGCTCGGAACTCCAGCCGGGTGACCTGATCTTCTACGGCAGTCCGGTGCACCACGTCTCGATGTACGTCGGGAACGGTCTGATGGTGCACGCTCCCCAGACGGGCGACCACGTCCGGATGAGCACGGTGGACGGGCCGGGGGCACCCAGCGCGTACCGCCGTCCGGGCTGAGTTCTCCCGCGTTTCCCCGGAAGGGCCGTCACTCTCGGTGGCGGGCCTTTTCTACGATCTGCGCATGACGGGCGGGCCCTCGACGTCGCCCTGCTGCTCCGCCCGCTGCTGTGAAACCGTTTGCACGCTGCGGCCATGGGT
>CAKUMG010001136.1 GCA_934667465.1 uncultured Actinoplanes sp.
CCTACGCCCCGGGCGTCGATGTATGGGGCCGCGAGGGGATGCGCAAACTCTGGTCCGCCGCCAGCGTGCGCACCTACGGCGGCGGCGTCGCCGACCCCGACTTCCTCGAAGAGCTCTCGAAGCTGATCGGCGAGCACGACGTCGTCACCCGCTCGACCAGCCACAGCGGGATGAGCTTCACCGCCGACAGCACCTCGCGCTCCACCCGCCGCAAGCGGATCCTCGACGTCGCTGCCCTGCACGCCCTGTCCCGCGGCCGGATGGCCGTCTACAGCTCCGGCGCCCGCCCCGTCCTCGCCCGCACCGCCCCCTGGCAGGCCGGCCCGCACGCCACCGCGATCCACGCCTCGATCGCGCGCTACGACCCCGACCAGCGCACCGACTGGGCCCTGCCACCCGACCCAACCGATGGCGCCGGCGGCGCTGGCGGTGAGCACGGCGGCGCCCGGTGAACATGCCCGCGCCCGAGGCGGGCGGCTCGTCGGCGATCCCCGACCTGGCCGCCCTGCTCGACTAGCTGACAGGGACCACCCCGGCACCCACCCTCGACCCCGATCCTGGACTCGTTCCTGCGCCACTACCTCGCCCCGGTCGTCGAACGGCGCCTCACCCAGGGCGCGACCACGGCGGTCAACTGGTGCCCGCAGTGGTGGCGTCACCCCGAGGCGATCAGCCGCCTGTACGCAATCTGGCGGGCCTGGGAGACGCTGCGCATCAGCGACCCCGACACGGGCATGTCGGCCTGGTGGCGCGACCACTTCGACCCGCACTTCGCGGTCCTGACCGGCGAGTACGGGCCGTTCGGCCGCTGCTCGGCCGACCGCGGGCACGTCGACACCACGCCGCTGCCGGTCGAGCCCGCCCCGCGCGAGGTCTTGGCCCAGCTACCCGATTTCGCGCCGTGACCCGGCGCCCACCCTCCGGGCACACATCTGGCACCGTGAACGCCCGCACCCGCAACGGACACCAGGGGGCAGCAGTGCAACAACGGCGACCAGCGGTGGCGGCCACGCTGATCACGGCGCTCGCGGTGAGCACGGCATGCAGCAGCTCCCCGGCGCCCTCGGCCGGTCCCTCCCCCGCTACGGCGCCGGCGCCGGCGTCGTCGGCCCTGGCGCGGGCCGGCTTCGACCCGCCGGCACGGTTCGGGCCCACCGCGATCCCGCTCGGGCCCGACTCCGGGATGGCCGCTCGTGCGCTCATCGACAACGACGGCGCACGGTCAGTCAACTCGCCGAGGTCGGCTATCGTGGATGATCAACTCTCAGCATCGGGGAGAAGGTGGTGCGACATGTGGCCAACAGCGGCGCGCATCGCCTCCGAGGCGGCCCTGGCCGTCGTGGTGGCCGGCGCCTCGGCCGCGTTGCACCGGTCGATGGGCGTGCCAACCGTTGCCGTCGCCGCGTACGCCGTCCTTGATCTGATCCTCGTCGCCGCCCGGCGGGTGGTCCCGGCCGGCGTGCTGTTCGCCCTCGCCGCGTTCGCGCCGCTCACCGGCCGGCTGCTCGGCCCGACCCTGCCCGTGCTGAGCTGGTCCGCCGGCTACCGCCTCAGGGCCGGGCGGCTCAGCCTCGCCCTCACCGCGGCCGCCGCCTGCTATGTGGCCGGTGCCGCGCTGCACGGTGGGGGCTACGGGCCGACAGAGTACACGCTGATGGCAGGCGTAGCCGCGGTGTTCGTGGTGCTGCCGGCCGTCGTGGCCCGGCTGTCGGCGCAGCGCCAGGAAATCCTGGACCGGCTGCACCAGCGTAACGCCCAGCTCGCCGCCCGCCAGCGACTCGTCGCCGACCAGGCACGCAGCGTCGAGGCCGCGCGGATCGCCCGGGAGATGCACGACTCGCTCGGCCACCGGCTTACCCTGCTCACCCTCTACGCCGACGCGCTCGAGCCCGGCCGGGCTCCCGACGAGAACACTCTTGCCCTGGTACGCAGCGCGTCACGCGCCTCCCTCGACGACCTCCGCCACATCCTCGATGTCCTCCGCCCCGGCTCACCGGCCGCCCTCCACGCGACTGTCCCGGCGGCCACCGGCAACCGTCCCCCGGCCGGCACGCCGACCCCAGGCGACCGGCAGCGAACCGGACTCGCGAACGCCGACGCCCTGGTCGCCGACGCCCGGTCGACCGGCGCCACCGTCGAGCTCGTGCGCGAAGGCACTCCGGTCCCCTTGCCCGCCGCCGTCGACCATGCCGCCTACCGGACCCTGCAGGAGGGCGTCACCAACGCGCTGCGGCACGCCCGTGGCGCCCCGATCCGGATCTTCGTCCGCTACGAGCACGACGCAGTGGTCGCCGGCGTCGCCAACGCGCCCGGCGCGCCGTACGACGGTGTCACCGGCGGCCGCGGCCTGGCCGGCCTCGCCGCCCGCGTGCACCTGGCCGGTGGCGTGCTCCATCACGGTCCGACACCGGATCGCGGCTGGCGTACCGCCGCGGCCCTGCCGTTGACCCTCGCCGCCGGCACCCCGGCGGCCATGGACGCCGCCGGTGACGCCCTGCTGCGCGAGGTCGCCCAGCGGCTCGAGTCCGTCGTCCGGCAGGGCGACACGGTGGCCCGGCTCGGCGGGGACGAGTTCGCCGTGCTCGTGC
>CAKUMG010001137.1 GCA_934667465.1 uncultured Actinoplanes sp.
CGGCAACCGTGCGGGGCGGCCCGCACGCCGCTCTGGCGCTCGGCAACCGTGCGGAGCGGCCCGCACGCCGCCCCGGCGCACGGCTACCGCGCGGAGCGGCGCAGCAGACGCCGGGGCCGGCGCTGACGCGTCAGACGGCGCCGCCGCCGGCGCTGACCCGGCTCAGAGCTCGCACCAGAAGGCGAGCGACACCTCCTCGGTCGGCAGGTTGCACCCCGCGAACGCGCTCGGCATCGGGTCCTCCTCGAGCAGCCGGAACTTGAGCGCCAGCTGCACGAACTCGCGCTGCTGGGCGTCGAGCCCCGAGAACGGCGCGCCGTCGGGCAGCGGCCCCGCCGGGAAGAGCGTGCCGAGGAGCAGCTCGGCCAGGTTGTAGTAGGTGCGCTCGGGCCGGTGGTTGCGGACCTGCTCGAGGAGGATCTCGGCGAGCAGCGGGTTGTCGGCCGGGCACAGCGTCTCGAGGGCCCAGCAGGCGCCGGTGCCCGGGTCGCCGTGGAACGGCCAGTCGTCGGTGGGGTCGTCGGGCTCGACGAGGCACTCGGCCAGCTCGGTCAGCAGGTGGACGTCGGGGGCGTCGGTGAGCTGACCGATGCCGATCAGTGCCGCGAGGTGGGCCAGGCGGTGCGGGGACTCGCGCCACCCGGCGAGGGCGGGCAGCAGGGCCGGGTCGGCGCACTGGCCCGCGGCCACGCACAGCGAGGCGGCCACCATCGGGCTGGTCTCGACGATGAGCTGGGCCGCCAGGGCCGGGACCGCGGCGGGGGAGGGGTGCAGGGCGACCAGGTGGGCGGCGCCGGTCCGCAGCCGCGGGTCGGGGTCGGCGAGCAGCCGCACATAGGTCTCCAGGCCCGCGCCGACGGCCTCGTAGGCGCGCCGCTCCCAGCCGTGTGCCCCCGCGGACCGGCGGTCGAACTGCCACGGGTAGCGGTCGGCGGGGTCGGCCGGCGCCCGGGTCAGCCGCCACGCGAACCGCTGCCGGGTCAGCTCGCCGAGCGTGGGGCCGGCCGCCCGGGAGCGGGGGCGCGGCAGCTCGTCGTTGTCGGCGATCAGCGCGAGCAGCTCGTAGGCCTCGGCCCGCCCGTGCGCCGACCCGTCGCCCAGGATCTCGACGAGGTAGGGCACCGCGGCGACGCTGGCGTCGTATTTCGCGCCGTGCCGGGCCAGCATGTGCTCCAGCTCGACGCGTGCGGAACCGCGCCGGGCCGCATCGGGGGAACGCAGCGCGGCCAGCAGCGCCGGCACCTCGGTCGCGGACCCGGAGGCGCACGTCAACGAATCGAACACGGCGCAGAAGTTAGCAGCCGGGTACGACAGGAACACCCATCGCACCCGGCGAGTCCCGCTCGGAAGAAGCGCCCGGTCATCCCCGCCGGTTCGGCAGGAACAGCGCCACCACCGCACCCACCCCGATGATCGCCGCCCCGGTCACCACCGCCGGCCGGATCCCGTCCACGAAGGACGCGGCGCTCGCATAGCCGCCCTGCTCGCTGAAGACCGACGCCAGCACCGCGACCCCGACGGCCACCCCGAGCTCGCGGATCGTGTTGTTCGCGCCCGAGGCGACGCCGCGCTGCTGCTCGGTGACGCTGGCCAGCGCCATCGTGCTGATCGGTGCGAAGGTGAGCCCCATGCCGATGCCCGCCAGGACGAAGGCCACGACCAGCTCGCCGTACGTGACGGTGGCGCTCGTCGCCAGCGCGATCCACAGCACGCCGGCCGCGAGGAACACCTGACCGGCCACGATGAGAGTCCGCAATCCGACCCGGCTCGCCATCAGCCCCGCGAGCGGTGCGACCACCATCGGCGCCATCGTCCACGGCAGCGTGCGCAGGCCGGCGTCGAGCGGGCTGAGCCCTTGCACCACCTGGAAGAACTGGGCGAGCAGGAACACCGAGCCGAACGCGCCCGCCGAGAACGTCAGCGTCACCAGCGTGACCAGCCCGAACCCGCGAGACTTGAAGAGCTCCAGAGGCAGCATCGGTACGGGATTGCGCCGCTGCCACGCCAGGAACGCCCCCAGCAGCACCGCACCCCCGGCCAGCATGCCCAGCACCCGGCCGGAGGTCCAGCCGTGGTCGGGCCCGTCGACGACACCCCAGACCAGCAGCAGCATGCCGGCGGCGGAGAGCACCAGCCCGAGCGGGTCGAGCCGCCGGGCCCCGCCGCGCGACTCGCGCAGCGTCGTGGCGGCCAGGACGACGGCCACGACGCCCACCGGCACGTTGATCCAGAAGATGAACGACCAGTGCAGCCCCTCGACGACCGCGCCGCCGACGACCGGGCCGACCGCGACGCCGAGCCCGCTGATGCCGCCCCAGATGCCGATCGCCGCGCCGCGCATCCGCTCCGGGACGGCCTGGGCGAGCAGGGTCAGCGACAGCGGCGCCACGGCCGCGCCGGCGACGCCCTGGACGGCCCGGGCGGCGGTGAGCATCCACGGCTCGGAGGCCAGGGCGGCGGCCGCCGAGGCGAGCGTGAACAGCACGATGCCGCCGAGGAACATCCGGCGGCGCCCGAGCCGGTCGCCGAGTGCGGCGGCCGTGAGCAGGAACGCGGCGAACGGCAGCGTGTACGCGTTGACGAACCAC
>CAKUMG010001138.1 GCA_934667465.1 uncultured Actinoplanes sp.
CCGCTACACCGAGCGCCGGGTCGGCTCCGCCGTCGCCGGTGACCTGTTCGGCCCGCGCGTCGTGCGCGTGCACCAGGCCGACCCGGTCGACGACCCCGCCCCCACCGCGCCGGCCTCGACCCGCGCTCCCGCCGGGGAGATCCTGCAGGGCGAGGTCGTCGAGGGCGAGATCGTCCGCTGACCATCGCCCTCGGTCGATCCGGGGCGGTACGGTTCCCGGCATGACGTTGCTGCCCGACCTGCAGGACTGGATCGACCGGGCCGCCGCGCGGCACCACGTGCCCGGCGCGGCCGTGGCCGCCGGCACCGGCGACCGGCTGGCCGAGGCGGCCACCGGGGTGCTCAACCTCGGCACCGGGGTGACCGCCACCCCCGACAGCGTGTTCCAGATCGGCTCGGTCACCAAGACCTGGACCGCCGCCCTGGTCCTGCAGCTCGCCGCCGAGGGCCTGCTCGGGCTCGACGACCCGGTCCGGGACCACCTGCCCGAATTCACCCTGCCGGACAGCGGCGCCGCCCGCCGGATCACCGTGCGGCAGCTGCTCACCCACACCGGCGGGTTCGACGGCGACCTGTTCGAGGACACCGGCCGCGGCGACGACGCCGTCGGCAAACTCGTCACCCACCTCGGCGGCCACGCCCGGCAGGTCAGCGCGCCCGGAGAACTGTTCTCCTACAACAACGCCGGCTACTGCGTGCTCGGCGCCCTCGCGGCCGCGCTGCGCGGCAGCACCTGGCAGGCCGCGATGCGGGAACGGCTGATCGCGCCGCTCGGCGCCGGGCACATCGCGCTGTACGCCGAGGAGGCGATCCTGTTCCGCGCCGCGGCCGGGCACATCGGCGAGCCGCCGCAGGTGTCGGTGCCCTGGCAGATGCCGCAGTCGAACGCGCCCGCCGGGTCGACGCCCTGCGCCGCCCCGCGCGACCTGGTCACGTTCGGGCGCATGCTGCTGGCCGACGGCGTCACCGCCGACGGGACCCGGGTGCTGCCCGCGGGCACGTTCGCGCAGATGTGCGAGCCGCAGGTGATCCTGCCGCGGATGGGGGCGCGGCACCCGGCGGCGTGGGGGCTCGGGCTGATGCTGTTCGAGTGGGACGGCCGGGCCGTGGCCGGGCACGACGGCAGCACCCCCGGCCAGACCACGACGTGGCTGATCGTGCCCGACCGGGACCTGGTGCTCGCCGTGCACGCCAACGGTGGCCACGCCGCGGCCTTCATCGACGAGGTGATGGGACGGATCCTCGCGTCCGCCGCCGGGATGAGCCTGCCCGCGCGGCCGCTGCCGCCGGAACACCCCACGCCGTTCCGGGCGGAGCTGCTCTCCGGCCGGTACTCCGCGCCGCTGGCCAGCTACGACGTCAAGGCCGGCGGGGACGGGCTGGAGATCACCGACACCCCGCTCGGGCTGGCCGCGCAGTTCGGGGAGACCGGGACGACCGCGCGCTACGTCCACGCCGGGGAGCACCGGTTCATCCGGGCCTCGCCGGTCGACGGGATCCACCCGGTGATCGCGTTCCCGCAGGACGGCCGGTACCTCTACAACCTGCGCGCCGTGCCGCGCGACCCGGACTGACGTTCCCTTCTGCAGACAGCGAAGCGCCGCCCGGCCCCGCAGGCGGGGACTGGACGGCGCTCGACGTCGTGCGGTCAGCGACCCCGGCGGGTGCGGACCTCCTGGAGCCGTTCGTTGAGGATGTCCTCCAGCTCCGAGATCGAGCGGCGCTCGAGCAGCATGTCCCAGTGGGTACGCGGCGGCTTCGCCTTCTTCTGCTCGGGCTCGCTCCCGTCGACCAGTCGCGCGACGCTGCCGTCGAACTTGCACTCCCAGGTGATCGGCACCTCGGCGTCGACGGCGAACGGCACCTCGAACTGGTGACCCTTCACGCACAGGTACTCACGGGTCTGCCGGGGCGCCAGCTCGGTGTTGCGGTCGGACTCGTAGCTGACTGCGCCAAGACGGCTGCCGCGCAGCATGCGTTCGCCCATGATTGGCTATCCCCTCGCTCGTGGTGCTAGTTGCCGTTGGTGTAACGACACGGACGGCCGCGAGATTCCAGGCGACCGCCGTGTGTCGGCGGTGTTAACGCTTCGAGCGTAACCGGCAGGGTCCCCTATCGGCCGTCTCCGCCCGGTCCTGAAGTGGACCTTGGTCCACTTTACGGGATATTGCGAGATGTGCAGATAGCGCGACACTGGTCACATCGGCTGCAATCGCACGCGCTATCGCCCCGCGACACCCTCCACGCTACCCTGCGGGGCAAATCCGGCCCGCCCAGCGCCGCACCAGGCCCGCCCGGGCCACCGAACGGGCCTGCCGGGTCGCAGGCTGCCGGTCCCGATCTCCGATCACTGGCGCGCCGGGCGGCGGGCCGCTCAGGAGCGGGCGGGCGGGCGGCCGGAGCTGAGGCCCGCGAGCGCGGAGGCAAGCTCACCGACCTGGCCCGACAGCTGCGCCACCCGGGTGTGCGCGGCATCCGCATCGGCCCGGGCCTGCGCGAGGGCCGCCCGCAGCGACTCGACCTCCCCGGCCAGGCGCCCGGCATCCGCCCGGGCCCGGTCGGCGTCACCGCGGGCCACGGCCAGGC
>CAKUMG010001139.1 GCA_934667465.1 uncultured Actinoplanes sp.
GCCAGGGGGTTGCCCTGCGCCTCGGCGACGAGCCGGTCGCGCACCTGGTCGTCGAGCGGGAACGGGCTGCGTGCCGCCAGGAGCTCGCGCGCCTCCCGGTCCGGCAGTCCGGGCAGCACCAGCGAGGGCAGTTCCCCGAACCCGTCCGGCTCCTCCCGCGACCGCACCGAGAACAGCATCGCGATCGGGTCCGCCGTGACCCGCCGGGCCAGGAAGAGCAGCACCTTCGCGGAGGCCCCGTCCAGCCACAGCGCGTCGTCGACCACGCAGAGCAACGGCCGCTGCCGGGCCGCGGCCGTCAGCAGCTCCAGGGCCGCCATCCCGACCCGGAAGGGGTCCGGCGCGTCGTCCGTCAGGCCGAAGGCCGCCCGCAGCGCGTCGCGGTGCCGGGGCGGCAGGCCGTCCAGGTGCTCCAGCAGCGGCAGGCACAGCTGGTGCAGCCCGGAACAGGGCAGCTCCTCCTCGAACTCCGAGCCCGAGGCGCTGAGGATCCGTGCCGCCGGCAGCGACTCCGCGGCGTAGGCGAGCAGGGCGCTCTTGCCGATGCCCGCCTCGCCCCGGAGCACCAGCGCGCCACCCCGGCCCGCGAGCGCGGCCCGGGTCAGCTCGTCGATGCGGCGCTTCTCGTCCAGCCGGCCGACGACCGGGTGATCTCCAGGGTGGAACGTGGGCATCCGGGCAACAGTAGTGACCCCCGGCGCGGCCCGGATCGGCAGCCGGGCGCCGCAAGATAGGCAGGTTGTGCCGAGGCGCGGAACCCGGGCCGGAAAGACGATCGAGCCTGACTGCGAGCGAAGGGAGCGGCGATGGATCCGACAGCCGACGTGACCGCGACGGTGAACGGCTCCGTCCGGTCGATCCGGGTCGATGCGCGCACCACCCTGCTCGACGCCCTGCGCGACGAGCTCGCGCTCACCGGCACGAAGAAGGGCTGTGACCAGGGCGCCTGCGGCGCCTGCACGGTGCACGTCGACGGTCTGCGGGTGCTGTCGTGCCTCACCCTGGCGGCTCAGGTGGACGGCCGCAGCGTCACCACCATCGAGGGGGTGAGCGGTCCGGACGACCGGCACCCGCTGCTCGACGCGTTCATCGAGAACGACGCGTTCCAGTGCGGCTTCTGCACGCCGGGGCAGATCATGTCGGGGATCTGCCTGCTGCGCGAGGGCCGGGCCGGATCGGACGCGGAGATCCGCGAGTTCAGGGCGGGCAACCTGTGCCGCTGCGGCGCCGACCCGGGGATCGTCGCGGCCATCCGGGAGGCCGCGGGGCGTGCGGGCGGGGAGGACTGACATGCGGCCGTTCGACTACGTACGGGCCACGGACGTCGCCGGCGCCGTAGCCGCCGGCGGGCACCCCGGCGCCGCGTTCCTCGCCGGGGGAACCACCCAGCTCGACCTGATGAAGGACGGCGTCTGGGCGCCGGGCCGGCTCGTCGACATCACCCGGCTGCCGCTGCGCGGAGCCGTCATCCGGGAGACCGCCGGGGGTCGTGTGCTCGAGGTGGGCAGCTTGACCAGCATGGAGGAGCTCGCCGCCGACCCGGTGGTGGGCGAACACCTCCCCCTGGTACGCGAGGCGCTGCTGGCCGGGGCGTCCACCCAGCTCCGCAACATGGCGACCATCGGCGGCAACCTGTTGCAACGCACCCGGTGCCGCTACTTCCGGGATCCGGACGTGGCGGCCTGCAACCGGCGGCAGCCGGACAGCGGATGTGCCGCGGTGACCGGCGTCGCCCGGATGCACGCCGTGCTCGGCGCCGACGAGCGGTGCATCGCGGCCCACCCGTCGGACCTGGCCGTGGCGCTGATCGCGGTGGACGCGACCGTCCGCGTCGAGGGGCCGGCGGGGGAGCGCCGCATCCCGCTCGGCGAGCTGCACGTGCCGGCGGTGGAGGACCCGGCCCGCGAGCACACGCTCGGACCGGGCGAGCTGATCACGGCCGTGGACGTCCCCCTGCTCGCGCCCGGCTGGCGGTCGGGCTATCTGAAGGTACGCGATCGCGCGTCGTACGAGTTCGCGGTCGTGTCCACCGCCGTCGCCCTGCGGCTGGAGGACCACGTCATCCGCGACGTGCGGGTCGCCTTCGGCGGGGTGGGCACCGTGCCGTGGCGCGCGACGGCCGCCGAGGACCTGCTGCGCGGCAAAGAACCGGGCGATGCGGTCTTCCGCGCGGCCGGGGAGGCCACGATGGCCGGTGCCTTCACGGTCGCGGGCACCGCCTTCAAGCCCGGGCTCGCGGTCGGCACCCTGACCCGGCACCTGCGGGTCCTCACCGGACTGAGCGCGGGAGTGATGGCATGAGCACCACGGCGGACTGGGTCGGGCGGCCCCTGACGCGCCGGGACGGCCCGCGGAAGGTCACGGGCAACGCCCCGTACTCCTCGGACGTCTCGCTGCCGGGCATGCTGCACGCCGTCCTGGTCACGTCGCGCATCGCGTACGGGCGGGTCGAGGCCGTGCATCGCGCCTCGGTGACCGGGATGCCGGGGGTGGTCGCCGTCCTCGCCTGCGACGACTTCCCCCGGCTCGCCCCGGGTCCCCAGGTGATCTACGGGTGGACGCCCCCGGCGCCGCTGCAGGACGACC
>CAKUMG010001140.1 GCA_934667465.1 uncultured Actinoplanes sp.
TCCCGGACCGGACCGAGGCCCGGCGCGCGGCGCGGCAGCGGGCGTCCGAGGCGCAGAGCGAGGCGGCGCGGACCGAGGCGGGGGTGCTCTCGCGGTCGGGGCTACGGCTGTCGCAGTGGGCGGAGCTGACCGGGCCGGAGACGCAGATGCTGCTGCTCATGCTCGGGGTGGTCGCCTCGGCGCGGCCCGACGACGCCGGGGTGCGGGAGGCGGTGACGGGCGACGACCGGTGGCGGCTGCGTTCGGAACCTGCGCTGCCCGGATCGTCGGCCGCCGTCGTGCACACCCCGGACGGGCGCCTCGTGCACCCCGACATCCGCCTGCACATCGCCCCGGCACCCCGCGCCACCGGCACGGACGGGACAGCCGCCGTCATTCAGGACACCAGCGGGGCGGGGATGGAAGCATGAGCACGAGTGCGGAGGCTCGGGAGGCGCAGGAGGCGTTCCTCGGCTTGCTGGCGCGACCGATGATCACGCCGGCGACCGATCCGGTGCTGCATCGGCGGGTGCTGCGGCATTCGCGGGCGGTGACCGAATCCGCGGGGCGGCTCGGGTACCGGGTGCAGCGCGTCGGGCGTACCGTCCGGTTGATCAGAGTGCCGATCGCGGGGGCTGTGACGGCACCGCCCAGGCCGGCCGGCGCACCTGATCGGCGGGTCCTGGCTTTGACGTGCTGCCTGGCCGCGTGCTGCGAGGAGATCGCCGGGCCGGTGACGTTGCAACGGCTGTCGGATCTCGTACGCGACCTGTCGTCCACGCCGGGCGTACGGATCGCGGCTTATGACCCTGACGACCGGCCGCAGCGCAAGCTGTTGCGCGACGCGGCGGCACTGCTGCAGCGGTGGGGTGTGCTGCGGCGGCGGACCAGTGACGAGCAGCTGCTCGACGAGTGGACCGAGCGGGGCAACGGGCCCGGCGCCGGCTACGACGTGGACCGGGACGCGCTGCTGATGATGACCAGCCCGGACGTGCTCGCCGCCACGCTGACGCCGGAGCCCGACGGGGCGGAGCAGCGCGCGGCGACCCGTACGGTGCGGCAGTTGCGGGCCCTGGCCGAGACGCCGGCCGTGCTCTACGCCGACCTCGACCCCGCGGATGCCGAGGCGTTGCGGGCGGCGAGAGGGCAGCGGGCCGGCGACCTCGCGCGGATGACCGGCGGGCAGGTCGAGGCGCGCGCCGAAGGGCTCGTGCTGGTGCTGACCGGCGAGGAGGCGCCCGACACGGTCGCGGACTGGCCGCGGGCGCGGGCCGCCGACTGGGTGGCGCTGCTGATGGCCGACGGGGCCGGGCAGCACGGCACGCGCGCCGCCGACGGGACCGTGACGCTGACCGACGCGCAGGTGGAGGACGTCGTCGCGGACCTTGTCGAGTGGCGCGGCGAGTATTTGAACAAGGCGCAGCGGGAGGTTCCGGGGGCGCTGCGGGCCGGGGCGGAGGCCCAGCTCACCGAGCTCGGGCTGCTGCGGGTCGGCGCCGACCTGAGCTGGACCCTGCTGCCGGTCGCCGGACGCTACCGGGCGCCCGGCGTGACGATCACCGATGCCACGGAGGCCTGATGACGACCGCACCCGGGCCCGAGCTCCCCGATCACCGGCTCGCGCAGTGGCGTGACTCCGCCGCGGGCGGCCGGCTGCCCGAGCCGTCGCGCGAGCGCTGGCAGGTGCTGCGCGCCGGGGTCGTGAACCTGTGGGAGTTCGACGCGGCCGAGTACTGGTTCGCCGACGGGCGCGCGCAGTTCGTCGGGGCGAACCAGTCCGGCAAGTCGACGCTGATGGCGCTGACCACGCTGATCATGCTGGCGGGCGGGCTCGACCGGCAGTACGTGGACACGTTCGGGCAGTCGGACAAGTCGTTCCGCTACTACGTGGAGCCGACCGACGACGCCCGCGACCGGCGCGAGGCCGGTGCCGGCACCAACCGGGGCTGGGCCTGGGTCGAGTACGGCCGGGTCGGCGAGCACGGGCCCGAGTTCTACACGACACTGTTGTATGCGCAGGCCAAGCGTGGCGTGAGCCAGCTGACCCCGGTGTGGATCGTCTGCCACGGCGACGCCCGGGTGCGCGCCGGGCTGCACCTGGCCGCGGGCAAGGCCGTCGTCGAGCCGCGCGACCTCGGCGGGGTGCCGGGCCTGATCGTCTGCGAGAGCGGCAAGAGGTACGCGGAGCGGCTCGCGACGGAACTGTTCGGGTTCGCCGACGTCGACCGGTACGCGACGGTGCTCGAGATGTTGAAGGTGCTCCGCACGCCGCACCTGGGCCAGCGGCTCAACCCGGACTGGTTCACCGCGCAGATCCGGGCCGCGCTGCCGCCGATCGCGCCGACCGAGATCGAGGAGCTGGCCGAGGGCTGGCAGCAGCTCGAGCAGCTGCGCCGCGACCGGGACCACGCCGCCGCCGCCCGTGACGCGGTCGCCGTCTACCAGGCGCGGGCGTGGCGGCCGTGGACCGAGGCGGTGCTGCGCCTGCACGCCGACGCCCTGGTCGGCGCGGACACCGCCGCCGCGCACGCGGACCGGGCCGTCGTCACGGCCACGAAGGAGCTGGAGCAGGCCCGGGCGGCGTACCTCGCCGAGGGTGACACGAC
>CAKUMG010001141.1 GCA_934667465.1 uncultured Actinoplanes sp.
TCTGCAGTTCTCCCCACTCCTGGGCGATCGTCCGCTCGGGAATCTCCTCGCTGTTGGGATAGCCGCCCAGGGCGAAATCCGCCCACACCTGCTCCCACGTCTTCTCCACAGCCCGGTGGATGTCCTCGATCCCCCCGAAGTCGACGTCTTCGTAGAAGGCGGTGTCCCAGGGCAGGGCCACCTCTGGCACGGCGAAGTAGTCGATCCGCTCGTGGACCACCACGTGTTCCGTCGGGGGCTGACGCTCCTCCGCGGCGGACGGGTCGGCGACATGGATCACCTGGTGCCGGGTCGACTCGCCGTCCCAGAAGAAGTCGTTGTCCCAGAAGAAGAGGAGCTCCCCGGACTCGGGGTAGGGCAGATCCAGCTCGCCGCGGGGAATGGCCGCGCAGTCCAGGGCGCCGAGGAAGTAGAGATTGCTGTTCCAGGTGATCTCGGCGGGCAGGCGCGGCAGGCCCCCGTAACGGAAGACGACGCCACCGTCGTTGGCCTCCCGGCGCAACGCGACCCGGGGACGCATCCCGGCGAGGAACGCCTCGACCTTGTCGGAGGGGATCTGGCGCGCGGACGCCTCCTGCCGGAAGCGCTCCTTGTAGGTGGCGAGGTCGATGCCGAGCTCTGTCATGCCGGGAAAATTAGCACCGGCCGTCCACAGTCCGCAGTAGTGCCAGGTTCACCTTCGATAGTCAAGCAGGCACTACTGTCTCGGCCGCCCGATCGCGGCAGGCTTCTCCCTGACAGCAGCATCGCGGACAGGGGGCGCAGCTCATGCGACGACGGACCATTCTCACCGGCACGGCACTCGGCGTGGCGGGCTCGGCGCTCGGGCTGACGCAACCTGCCCGGGCACGCGGCGGCCCACCCGGCGACGGTCTGCTCGCCGTGCGCGGGGTGACCGTGATCGACGCGGCCGGCGGCCCGCGCCGGGGCCAGACCGTGCTCGTCCGCGGCGACCGCATCCTCGACGCCGGTCCCGCCGCGCGGGTGCCGGTGCCCTCCGGCGCACGCGTTGTCGACGGCCGGGGGAAACACCTCATCCCCGGCCTCGCCGACATGCACACGCATGCCACCGGCATCGACGACACCGATCCCGAGCTCTATGTGGTCAACGGTGTCACGGCGACCCGGCAGATGTCGGGCGGTGCCGAGGCGCCCGCCTGGCGGCGCCAGATCGCCGCCGGGCAGCGCCACGGCCCGGAGTGGACGATCGGCAGCAAGATCATCGACGGCTCGCCCTCGCTGTGGGAGGGCATCGACACCGACAACGACCTGCACATCTCCGTCGCGGATCCCGCGCAGGCCCGGGCGGTGGTGCGGCAGGAGCACGCTGCCGGTGCCGCCTTCATCAAGACGTACACCCGGCTCAGCCGCGCGTCGTTCCTGGCCGTCGCCGACGAGTGCCGCCGGCTCGGGCTGCCGTTCCTCGGCCACGTGCCGGACTTCGTGGAGCTGACCGAGGCCGCCGAGCGCGGGCTGCTGACGGTCGAGCATCTGTTCTCGATCTGGTACGACACCTCGGCCGACGAGGAGCGGCTGCGGCGGGCGGTCGCGGCCGTGCCGATCGGCCCCGGCGAGTACAACGGCTGGTTCAACCGGATGCACCCGCTGGAATACGCCGCGGCCCGGTCCTACGACCGGCGCAAGGCCGGGCGGGTGTTCCGCCGCCTGGCCGGCAACGGCACCTACGTCACGCCCACGCTGGTGCTGCACCAGACCAACGACCTGCCCGAGAGCATCGACCGGCACGACCCGCGCCACCGCTACTTCAGCGCCGACATGATCGCCTACTGGGACTGGGCGGTGGACAACCTGTATCTGCCGGGCCGCACGCCGGCCCGGTCGGCCCGGTCACGCGAGCTCTTCCGGCGCCGCCTGAGCCTGACGGCCGACCTGGCGGCGGCGGGCGTGCCGCTGCTGGCCGGGACCGACCTCGGCACGTCCTATCTGATGCCCGGGTTCAGCCTGCACGACGAGCTGGCGCTGCTGGTGCGGGCGGGCCTGAACCCGCTCGAGGCACTGGGCGCCGCGACGCTCAACCCGGCGCGCTGTCTCGGTCACCGCGACCGTGGCGTCGTCGCCCGGGGCGCGGTCGCCGACCTGGTCCTGCTCGACGCCGACCCGCTGCACGACATCCGCAACACGACCCGCATCGACAGCGTCGTCGTCCGCGGGCACCTCATCGACCGCGCGGCCCGGGCCCGGATGCTCGCCGGCATCGAGGCCCTGGTGCAGCAGCCGCGCCCGCCCGCCGCAGTGCCCGTGGTCCCGCGCGGATGCCCCTGTCATGGCCCCCGGTGAGAGGCGACGGGCAGGCGAGGGGAATGTGCCGGTGAAAGGCGACGGCCCGGCGAGGGCGACGGGCCGGCGAGGCGGGTGGGCTGGTGATGGCGGTGGGCTGGCGAGGGGCGACGGGCCGGGCGGGTGCCCGGGCCGTCGGGGGAGGGAGCCGCTACTTCGCGGCGGTCAGGGCGTAGACCTCGATCTCGCTGAGGGTCATGTGCCGGTCGGGGTGGGCGGTGAGGACCACCCGGACCGCGCCGGTGGTGGCGGAGACCGGGAGCTCGACGACCGGGGCGGTCGCGGT
>CAKUMG010001142.1 GCA_934667465.1 uncultured Actinoplanes sp.
GCCGCGCCCGCCGCCACGGCAGTGCCGGCCGCCGCGCCGGTGCCGGAGATGCTCGCGAGCCTGAACAAGGGCGGCGGCAAGGCCGGCAAGCTGACCTTCAAGCCGATCCCGCCGAACAAGCTCGACTCGTTCATCGTCCCGAACGGCTACGACTCGTCGGTCGTGCTCCGCTGGGGCGACCCGGTGCTGCCCGGCGCGCCCGGCCTCGACGTGAACAAGCAGACCGCGGAGCGGCAGTCGGCGCAGTTCGGCTACAACAACGACTTCGTGGGCGTGCTGCCGCTGGGCAGGGACGGCCGCAAGGCGCTGCTCGTGGTCAACCACGAGTACACGAACGAGAACCTGATGTTCCCCGGGTTCACCACGCTGGAAGCGCTGAGCATCGAGCAGATCAAGGTCGCGATGGCCGCGCACGGGCTGTCGGTGGTCGAGCTCGATCGCGTCGACCGTACGGGGGAGTGGCGGCCCGCCACCGGCAAGCGGCTGCCCTACAACCGGCGGATCACCGCGCTGGCCACCAAGTTCACGGTGACCGGGCCGGCGGCCGGGTCGGCGTTCCTGCGTACGGCTGCGGACAAGAGCGGCACGACCGTGATCGGGACGCTCAACAACTGCGCGGGCGGCGTCACCCCGTGGGGCACGGTGCTGTCCGGTGAGGAGAACTTCAACCAGTACTTCGTCGGCGGCGACGGCGTGCCCGAGGCCGACAAGCCGCGGCTCGCGCGCTACGGCATCTCGACCACGGCGCGGGTGCCGGCCGACTCGCGCCGGTGGGAGCGGGCCCAGGAGCGCTTCGACCTCGCCGAGCACCCCAACGAGGCGAACCGGTTCGGCTGGATCGTCGAGGTGGACCCGTTCGACCCGGAGGCGCGGCCGCGCAAGCACACCGCGATGGGCCGGTTCAAGCACGAGGGCGCGAACGTCATCGTGTCCAAGAAGGGCAACGTCGTCGCGTACATGGGCGACGACGAGCGCTTCGACTACCTGTACAAGTTCGTGACGGACAAGAAGTTCAAGTCCGGCGACTCGGCGTCGGCGCGCCGGCACAACCTGACGCTGCTGGAGTCGGGCACGCTCTACGTCGCCAAGGTGACCGGCGACAGCCCCGCCGCGGAGATCGACGGCACCGGCAAGCTGCCGTCGGACGGCGCCTTCGACGGCACCGGCCGCTGGATCAAGCTGGTGTCCGGCACCAGGTCGTTCGTGCCCGGGATGACGGCCGCCGAGGTCCTGACGTTCACGCGGCTCGCGGGTGACAAGGTCGGCGCGACCAAGATGGACCGGCCCGAGGACGTCCAGCCGAGCCTCAAGACCGGCAAGATCTACGCCGCGATGACCAACAACACCAACCGCGGGGTGGGCTCGAACCCGGTCGCCGACGAGGCGAACCCGCGCACGGCGAACAAGCACGGCCACATCTTCGAGATCACCGAGGACAAGGGCGACCACACGGGCGAGTCCTTCACCTGGACGCTGCCGATCGTGTGCGGCGACCCGGCGGACGCGTCCACGTACTTCGGCGGCTACGACAAGACCGCGGTCTCGCCGATCTCGTGCCCGGACAACGTCGCGTTCGACAGCGCCGGCAACCTGTGGATCTCGACGGACGGCAACGCCCTGGGAAGCAACGACGGGCTGTTCGCCACCCCGATCGAGGGTGCCGAGCGCGGCCACCTCCGCCAGTTCCTGACGGTCCCGCTGGGCGCCGAGACCTGCGGCCCGTTCATCACCGAGGACGACAAGAGCGTGTTCGTCGCGGTCCAGCACCCCGGCGAGATCACCGGCGCGAGCCTCGAGAAGCCGGCCTCCACCTGGCCCAGCGGCGACTTCGCCCGCCCGTCGGTCGTCGTCACCTGGCGCCCCGACGGCGGACCGGTCGGCAGCTGACCCACGCCTTCCCCGCGGCGGCGGGCACCCTGTTCCCGGGAGCAGGGCGCCCGCCGCGTTCTTGTGACCGGGGCGACGCGGACCGCGCGGGCGCCGATGTCACGAATGCCGGGGCCGGCGCGTCCTGCCGGTATGACAACGCGAACGACGGAAGCGGCCACCACGACGACCTGGCTGCGGGCCGGGCTCCTGACCCTGGCAGCCCTGCAGACCTTCGTCTCCGCGTGGCAGTACTTCTTTCCCCGCTCGTTCTACGACGACTTCCCGACCGTGAAGCTCGACTCGCCGTACAACGAGCATCTGGTCTCGGACGTGGGCGGTCTCGGCCTCGCGCTGGCGGCGATGCTGTGGTTCGCCGCCCGTGTCCTGGACCGGACGGTCGTCCGGGCGGCGCTGACCGGCTATCTGATCTATGCGGCCACGCACTTCGCGTTCCATGTGCGCAACTTCGACAACTTCTCGATGGGCGAGGCCCTCGGCGTGGGAACCGGGCTCGGCATCGAGGTCGTCCTCGCCGCGGTGCTGCTTTACGCGACCTGGCGGACTCCCCACCCCGCCCGCGACTGACCGGGGTCAGGAGGGGGTGTGGGCGGGCTCGCGGTCGTCGGCGGGCGGTGCGTTGCGGCGTTCGGCGCGGACATCGAGGATGGCGGTGATCAGCGCCAGGGCGACCAGGGCGATGGTGACGAAG
>CAKUMG010001143.1 GCA_934667465.1 uncultured Actinoplanes sp.
GCTTCATCCCGCCGATGGTGCCGCCGGCGGTGCCCTGCGGGGAGGCGAAGTCCTTGCGCCGGTTGAGGCTGACGGCGATCCGCACGGCCAGGCCGATGAGCACCAGCAGGACGCAGATGACGTAGCTGACGATGACCCAGACGGCGGCGGGGCGGCCGGCGTTGAGCCCGTGCAGCAGGGCGATCGGCCACATCAGGTAGGAGATGCTGTGGATGCCGCGCCACATCCAGGGCTTGCCGCGGCCGATGAACCGGGCGCGGGCGACGCCGGTCCACATGACCAGCACCATGACCCAGGCGGACACGGTCCCCATGCCGATGAAGAGCGTGTTGTAGGGGGCGAGGAACGGGATGAAGATGTCGATCAGGCGGATGTTCGCCTCGGCGAGCTTGGTCCAGAGGTGGGTCCCGAGCCCGACGATGGCCAGCACGCCGGTGGTGCGGTGGGTCGACTGCAGCAGCAGCCGCTGCCGGATGGTCAGCACCAGCCGGTCGGTGGAGACCAGGCCGACCATGATCGTGATCGAGAGCGACACGAGCGCGACCACGCCCATGTAGAACTCGGCGTAGCTGAAGATGTAGACGTAGGCGACGCGACCGGCCGGGATCAGCATCATCACGGCCCAGAGGACCGCGAGGATGCAGACGCCGAGCAGGGCGACGGCGAGCTTGGACGGCGGGGTGGGACCGCCGGTGGCACCCATCTCGACGTCCACCTGGGTGGAGGCTCGTTCTTTCGTCTTCGTCCGGGCCATAGCTCCTCGTTCTCCGCAGCGGTGAGGCGTCCGGCGTGGGCGTTGCCGGTGCCGGCATCCGTGGGGGATGCCCCGCGCTCGTTACTGTCGGGCGGTCCGGTCCTCTGCCTTCCTCACGGTGCGTCGTGCCCGGTCCCTGCCCTCCCCCATCTACGTGCGGGAGCCGGGTTCGGATGAACGTTCGGGACACATCTTTGGCGCGTTTTTCCCCGCGGCCCGCGGCAACCATTGACCCTAAGCGCTCTGACCTGCGAAGACATCGTCCGGTAACAGGAAGCTGAGTGAAAAATAAGGTCCGGACCGGGTGACACCTTCCGGCACCCTGAACCTTTTGGTACGCGGGCACGAACTACTTCACGTACGGGCGTAGTAGTAACGCAACGTGAGGAGCTGATTGCTGTGCGGTATCGCGCTGCGCTGGCGGGGGCCGCGCTGGCCGTCGCCGCGGCGGGCTTCGTCCCCGCGGGACCGGCCGCCGCCGTCGAGCCGGGCTTCCAGGTCCGGATCACGGAGCTGCCGGCCACGTTCGGCGCGGGCGCCGAGAGCCGGACGCTGACCGTGGTCGTGTCCTCCGACCGGGCCCGGTGCATCAAGGTGCGCTGGTCGCTGCTGCTGCAGGCGGACGGGCCGGACCTCGACGAGGTGGAGGTCACCCGGATCGAGAGCGACGGCGAGTTCGGCGTACGCCGCGAGGAGCAGGACGACATCGCCCGGATCACCGACCGCGACGTGGACCCGGGCCAGCTCTGCCGGGGCCGGACGGTGACCGCCACGTACCGGATCAGCGTCGACGAGGACGCCGACACGGGCCGCATCGCGTATCGCCCGCAGGCGTTCGACGCCCGCAACACCCTGCTGCAGGAGACGACGGGCGAGAGCCAGGTGGTGGGCCAGGACGCGGGGGAGGACGAGTCGCCATCGCCCTCGCCGTCGCCCTCGCCGTCGGAGTCGGAGGAACCCGAGGAGGAAGCGGCGGCCACTTCCGAGCCGGAGGCCTCGGACACCCCGGGCGAGATCGACGCCGTCCCGGCCGCGTCCAGCGGCGGCCCGCCGAGCCTGCTCGGCCCGGGGCTGATCGTCGGCGCGGTGCTGGTGCTCGCGGGCATCGCCCTGCTGCTCCGGCTCCGCCTGCGCAACCAGGAGGCCGCGCGCCGGGCCGCGATGCCGCCGACGGGCTTCTACCCCACCCGGTAGGCCCGCAAGACATCTACCAGCGACGATGCGTGAGGGTGATCTTCCTCCACATTCCTCTGTGCCAATCCTGGGGAAATCTTCAGGATTTGTTAAGGAAACGTCGCGGACCGTAGCCCTAGGGTGGGTCCGGCGCGACGCCCGTCGCCATCGAGACCTTTCCGAGGGGCCGGATGCCGGTGCCCCCGCCGTGCTGCAACGGACGGGGGCACCGGCATCTTTTTCGCGTCGCCCGCCGCCGCGCCGATGCGCGACGGCGCGGGCCGGGATCCTCAGGAGTCGAGACGCAGGACGGTCTCCTCGATCTCCTCGCCGCGCTGATTCGCGTACGCGATCTCGGTGCCGATCTTCCGGAAGCCGAGCCGCCGCAGCACCCCCAGCGAACC
Organism: uncultured Actinoplanes sp.; assembly: GCA_934667465.1. Taxonomy (GTDB): domain Bacteria; phylum Actinomycetota; class Actinomycetes; order Mycobacteriales; family Micromonosporaceae; genus Actinoplanes. Next base: position 2,332 of record CAKUMG010001143.1, read on the forward strand.
CGCGTTGTCGCTCGCCGCCCGCGCGATCATTTTCCGGTCCGATGATCTGGCCGTGACAGAGATCACCCTTGCTGCTAATGACGTCGCATTCATCCGCCGGGGCGGCCGTGTGCTCGTGTCGCCGGCGCGCGGGCAAGGCGTCATGTTCGGTTTCGAGGAATGATCACAAATGGCAGTCTCTCCCAAATCTGAAGTCTCCGTTGGCGAGGGACAGGCTCAAGTCACGTTCTCCAACACCGGCCGC
>CAKUMG010001144.1 GCA_934667465.1 uncultured Actinoplanes sp.
CGGCGAGCTCGGCGATCTGTTTGCGGCTGGCCTCCAGGCGCGCGATCTCGTCGGCGAGCCGGTCGTCGATCTCCTGGATCGCCCCGGCGAATGCCGGCGCGTCCGCCCGGATCAGCGCGTCGATCCGGGACAGCGGCACGCCGGCGTCGGCCAGCGTCCGGATCTTGATGAGCGCCACGACGGCGCCCGCGCCGTAGCGGCGGTAGCCGGAGGCGTCGCGCTCCGGCTCGGGCAGCAGCCCGATCTGGTGGTAGTGCCGCACGGCCCGCACGGTGACGCCCGCATAGTCGGCCAGCTGCCCGATGGTCAGCATGCTGTCTCCATGCGCACCAGCATGAGGGTTGACCCTGCGTCAGGGTCAACCCTCGCGCGATCTCAGGACAGTGCGGGCAGGACCACCTGCTGGACGGCGCTGGTGTTGCCGGCCCGGTCGGTGGCGGTGAACTCGAGGATCTGCGGCTCGTCGCGCAGGGCCCGGACGAACGCCTCCTGGAACACGCCCCAGAACGTCTCCTGGGTGCGCCACTGGATGCGGTCCACGCCGGACACGTCGTCGTCGGCGTACAGGGTGACTTCGACGTTGGCGGGGCCGAGGGGGCGGACCTTGGCGCGGAGCGCGGGCGGGGCGGTGTCGACGGCGACCTCGCGGGTGGCGTGGACGACGCGGCCGGCCAGGTCGGTGGCGCGGGCCCGGATGACGTGGCGGCCGTCGGCGGGCACGGCGTGCGCGCCGGTCACGCGCTGCCAGGGCGAGGAGCCGACGGCCACCTCCAGGGTGGCGGGCGTGACGGTGCTGACGGTGAATGCGGGCGCGCCGGTGTACCAGCCGGAGGAGGCCCGCTCCCCCGTCACCTCGATGCGCACCACGGGCAGCGGGTCCCCGGCGCCGATGTCGCCGGGCAGGGACAGGTCGGCGGCGACACCGGCCGCGGGGACGCTGGCGGCGGCCGCGTCGAGCACCGCGACGGCCTCGTCCCGGCTGAGCAGGCCCGCCCGCGCCGCCCGTACGGCGCATCGGTGCGCAGCGGCCAGGAAGGAGGCGCTGTCGGGATGACCGGTCTCCCACAGCCCGGTCAGGAACGACCAGCCGTCCTCGTCGTGGCGGTCCGGGACCCCGGGCGGCGTGCTGCCCAGGAACGCGATCTCCGTGTCGGCCAGCCGCAGGTACATGTGGTAGCGGTGGTCGCCGCCCGACCAGGCCGGCTCGAACGTCCGGCCGAGCACGGTGACGAGGTCGCCGTCGGTGGTGTGCCCGGCGATCGTGCCGTCGAGCCGCCGGTGGGCGGCGGGCGCCACGGTCAGGGTGGTGGTCGCGTCGTCGCGGGCGAGCAGCACCGTGGGGCCGAGCTCGACGCTGACCAGGGTGGGGTCGTCGGGGGTCGGCACCAGGCGCAACGGCAGCGGCAGGTCCATCCCCACGACGTCGCCCGGGTGGAAGTCGCCCTCGAAGGACCGGAAACCGGCGCCGGGGATGCGCAGGTGCAGCGTGCCGGAGAAGTCGCAGCCGAACTCGACGGACACCGCTCCGTCGCGGGGATAAGCGGTCCGCAGCGTGATCGTTCCCGAAGGAAGACGAAGCCGCGAGGGCACGTACTGCGTGACGTAGAGCGCGCCCGGCGCCTGGAACCACACGCCGTCCTGGTGCTTGACGTGGCTCTCCAGCCCGGTGCCGCCGCAGCATGTGCCGACGTTGTCGTACTCGCGGACCGCGCCCGGGTCGACCGGGAACATGTAGAGCACCTCGGGGCTGGTGTCCGAGGTGACGTCCGCGCGCGAGCCGACGATGTGGTTGAGCGACGCGCGCTCGGCGTAGTCGAGGTACCGGCTGTCGAGCGTGAGCCCGAACAGCGTACGGGCGATCTTGAGCAGGTTGTAGGTCGCGCACGTCTCGGCGTTGCGGCGCTTGACGAACCCGGCGACGGTGTCCGCGGGCCCCCACAGCTCACCCTCGCCGGTGCCGCCGTGCGCGAACGTGCGGCCGGGCACGATCTGGTCCCACAGCGCGGTGACCGCGTCGAGGTAGCGGCGCTCGCCGGTGGCCTCGTACTGGGCGAGGTGGCCGACGAGCATCGGCAGGTGCTGGTTGGCGTGCATGCCGTCGAGCACGTCGCGGCCCTCGACGGCGGCGTCCAGGAGGCTGTCGAGCTCGAACGCCGCGGCCGTGCGCAGGAACGACTCCTCGCCGGTGATCCGGTGCAGCGTGGTCATGGTCTCGTTCATGCCGCCGAACTCGCCGGCGATGTAGAGCGACCACATCCGCTGCAGCCGCGCCCGGTCGAGCCGCAGGATCCGGCCGGCGACCCAGTGGCCCATGCCGGTGACGAGCCGCAGCGCGGTGGTGGAGCCGGTGTGCTCGTACGCGTCGAGCAGCCCCGCCATGATCTTGTGGCAGGTGTAGTACGGGGCCCAGATCTCGCCGTAGGGCGCGAGGTCCTCGAGGCGGGAGAACTGCCATTCCCCGTACGCGGCCAGGAAGCCCGGGTGGCTGTAACGCCCGGTGGCGGCGAGCGCGTCGCGCACCTCGGCGAGCCCGTCGACGAGCTCGTGTGCCTTGTCGCGCAGGGTCTTGTCGCC
>CAKUMG010001145.1 GCA_934667465.1 uncultured Actinoplanes sp.
GTCCGCCCGGCCCGCCTCGCCGCGGGAGCTCATCGCCCCGGCCACGACGCTCGCGTCCCCGTAGCGCAGCATCACCGCCGTCAGCGCGGCCAGCTGCGCCTCGGCATCCCGGGCCGCCGACCCGGTGTCCGGGGTCGGGCCCGGCGCCAGGCCACCGCGGACGGCATCGGTGATCACCGCGGCCTTGTTCGGCCACCACCGGTAGAGCGTCATCTTGGCGATGCCGGCGCGTTCCGCGATCCGCTCCATCGTCACTTTGTGATAGCCGACCTCGTTCAGCAGCGCCTCGGCCGCGGTGAGGGCCGCTCGCTGCGCCTCGGGGTCGCGCTTGCGCCCCGCCCCCGGTCGGACCCCTCCGGTCGTCATCGCACTCCTCTTCGCCGGCCTCTGCCGCGAATCGCCCATCGGTCGCTGCCGCGAATCGCCCATCGGTCCCTGCCGTAGATCATCCGCTCGTCTCTGCCGTAGATCGTCCGCTGGTCCCTGCCGTCAGTCGTCGTGCGAGCGACACGAATCACACGCCGCATATTCCTATACGAGACGTATCGTTTAGTTATCAAGGTCCGCCGCACTTCGACGACGAACCAGTGGCACCTCACGAAGGACTTGACACCATGGCACGCTTGAACGGCAAGATCGCGCTCATCACCGGGGCTGCGAGCGGCATCGGCCGGGAGGCCGCCCTGCTCTTCGCCCGTGAGGGTGCGAAGGTCATCGTCGCCGACGTCCAGGACACCCCTGGCGCCGAGGTGGCGGCCGAGATCGAGAAGACCGGCGGCACCAGCCTCTTCCTGCACCTGGACGTGACCGACGAGGCCGCGTGGACGCAGGCCGTCGCCACCGTCGAGAAGACCTTCGGCGGACTCGACATCCTGGTCAACAACGCGGGACTGGGCCACGCCGACACGCTCGAGGAGACGTCGCTCGCGCTGTACGAGAAGGTCGTGGCCGTCACGCAGACCAGCGTCTTCCTGGGCACCAAGGCGGCTGCCGCCCTGCTCAAGGCGTCCGGCTCGGGCTCCGTGGTGAACCTCAGCTCCATCTTCGGCGCCTCCGGCGGCTTCGGAACCTCGCCGGCCTACCACGCGGCCAAGGGCGCGGTCCGGACGCTGACCAAGAACATCGCTGTCGAGTGGGCACCGCTGGGCGTACGGGTCAACAGCGTCCACCCGGGCTTCATCGCGACCCCGATGATGGGCGAGACCGACCGCGCCCCCTACATCGCCACCACGCCGCTGGGCCGCGTCGGCCGGCCCGAGGAGGTCGCGGCCGCGATCCTCTTCCTCGCCAGCGACGAGGCCTCGTTCGTCACCGGTGCCGAGCTCTTCGTCGACGGCGGCTACATCGCCCGCTGACCGGCAGCGCAAGCCCCTCGCCGGACATCGCCGGCCCGACCGCTCGCGGTGGGGCCGGCTCACGCCTTCCACCGTCCACAATCACCGCCGGGCCGCCACGCTTGCCCCGGCACAGGCGCAGGCGCCCAACAAAAAATCGGGAACACCGCGAGGTGTTCCCGATGGATCCGGCAATCGCTGGCGCGGCCGGATGGTGGTGGAGCCCAGGGGACTCGAACCCCTAACCCCCGCCTTGCAAAGGCGGTGCTCTGCCAGTTGAGCTAGGGCCCCCCGCTCAGGTCACCGAGAGTGAGATGACCGGAGGGTGGAAGTCAGCGCAGATCGGGCGCGGTGGTGGCCTCGTGCCACAGGGCACGCTCGTCGCTGGAGGCCTTGACCTTCTTGACGACCAGGGCCGCCGCGCCGACGATCCCGGCAACGATCAGCAGCTTCTTCAGCATGGCCGGTCCCCTTAGCTGTGCGATGGAGGACTGCTTGGTGGGGCTAGCTGGAATCGAACCAGCGACCTCAGAGTTATCAGCTCTGCGCTCTAACCGACTGAGCTATAGCCCCGCAACAGCGACACCGAAGGTTACCGCACCGGCCTTCGGCCACCCAAATCGGGGGTGGCGATCGGAACCGCTCCCCGGGCGCCCGCCCGCGACCCGCACCGGGGTCTCGAGAACCCCCGCCCGGCCGCCGGCGAACACCGGACTGGGAACAGATTACAGCCCTCGCCGCGCGCCCGTCCAAGCAGTAAGCGACCCGCGTGACGTGGCCCTCATCCCGCCGGCCGGCGGGTGGGAACGGCAACGGCCGCCACGCTCGAAAGCGTGGCGGCCGCGGTCGTACGCAGCGGTGTCAGTCCCGCTCGGCCAGCGTCAGCTCGACGCCGCCGACCAGGTCGGCGCACACGTTGTAGATGAAGGCGCCCAGCGTCGCCAGCGCCGTGAAGAGCACGACGTTGACCGCGCCGATGAGCATCGACGTTCCGATGACACCCCACGCGGTGATGCGGAAGCCGCCATCGGTCGCCGCCTGGTCGCCACCGCTCGCGTTGACGAGCGTCTGGAGGCTCTTGTTGACCTCGCCCCACACGCCCATGGCGTCGAGGGCCAGGTAGAGCACCGAGGTGGCGACGACCACGACGATGAACAGGACCACGGAGACGGCGAAGGCGAACTTCATCACGGACCAGGGGTCGATCCGCTTGAGGTTCAGCCGGGCCCGGC
>CAKUMG010001146.1 GCA_934667465.1 uncultured Actinoplanes sp.
GTGTGCAGCTCGTCGATAAAGAGGATGATGCGCCCGTCGCGCCGCACCTCGTCGAGCACCGCGCGCACGCGCTCCTCAAATTCGCCGCGGTATTTCGTCCCCGCCACCATGCCCGCAAGGTCGAGCGACAGCACGCGCTTGTCGAGCAGCTCGTCCGGCACGTCCGCCTCGGCGATCCGTTCGGCAAGCCCCTCGGCCACCGCCGTCTTGCCGACGCCCGGCTCGCCGATGAGCACGGGGTTATTCTTCGTGCGGCGCGTCAGAATGCGGATCGTGCGCTTAAGCTCCTGCTCCCGCCCGATCACGGGGTCGAGCTGCCCCATGCGCGCCATCGCCGTGAGATCGCGCGTAAATTCAGCCAAAAGCTTTCCTCTGCCGCCCTCGCCGCGCGCGATGCGGTTCTCCGCCGGCATCGTCCGGCGCGCGCCCTCGTTCATGCGGCGCATCGTGTCGCCGTACAGCCGCCGCACGTCCACATCCGCGCGCGCAAGCAGCCGCACGGCCATGTTGCCGCCGTCACGCAGCATCCCCAGCAGCAGGTGCCCCGCCTCGATCTCGCCGCTGCCGCCGCGCGCGGCCTCGCCGACCGCCAGCTCCACCGCGCAGCGCGCGTGGGGCGACAGCCCCTGCACGGGGGCCAGCTCCGCCATTCCCTGTCCCAGCTCGCGCGTCACGAGCGCGCGCTCGCGGCGGTCCGTGCCGGGGAGCGGGACCTCCCCGACCGGCTCTCGCTCTGCGGTCACACGCGGCTCCCGGTGACCGAGCTCGCGCTGCTCCGGGCGGTCCAGCGCCCCGAACGCCTCGTAGGCGCACTCGCGCGCGTGCGGCGTCTCCGCCGCGAGCAGGGAGATGATCGCCGACCAGGCCAGCGAGACCGGGTCGAACAGCCGTGCCGTGCGCAGCGACGTCAGCCGGCTCAGCATCGCGACCTTGGTCGCCGCGTCGTCGTCGTGCGCCGCCCGGTCGGAGAGCTCGAAGAGCGCCTTGCCCCGGTACGGGTGTTCGGCCTCCACCATCCGCGCCAGCTCGGCGTTGTCCATCCCGTCGACCGCCGGCGCCGGGCCCCGGCGCGGCAGTCGTGGGCGGGAGTCCTCAGCGGGCACGGCTGTCCCGGCCGCTCTCGAACCCGACCCCGGGCGTCTGCTGCGGCAACGTCGGCACGCTCTGGAACGCGGGGAACGGCGGCGCCGGCATCACCGGCTCGGGCACCCCGTCGGCGTCCGCACCGATCGGTTCCGGTCCCTCGTGCACCTGCTCCCCCGTCGCCGTCGTGTCCTTGCCGTCTCGGACCGGCACAGTTCGTCCTCCGTTGCCGACTTCGTCTGCTGGCGTTCTACAGCTCGTGCCACGCGGCCCCCGCCGCGAAACACGACCTATGAGATCACGCCTGGGCAAACGCGGCGACCCCGGTCAGCGACACGCCCGGACATCACCCGACCTGGCGACAGTCGTAATGTGGCAGCAACACATCGATCGTTGCAGACGGACAACGACCTGTCGCGGAGGGGGCGGATGTGGACATGTCCGGCAGCAACCGGGACGCGGCGCCGGAATGGCGGTCCGCGATGGTCGATGTGTCCGAGCTGTCCCTCACCGAGCTGCTCGCGGGCGCCGGCGAGCGCCCGGACGACGACACCGCGCTGGGGCACTGCCTGCGCCGCCTCGCCGGCGACCTGGCCGCACCCGGCGAGCCGATCGCCGGGTTCAACTCGGCCCTGTGATGCCGGAGCGCCACCGGCTCAGCGACGCCGCCCTGGCGGAGCTCGGCGCCGGCCGGCCCACCGCGACGACCGTGGACGAGCTGCGCCGTTCCCAGCTCAGCCGGCACCTGCTGCTGACCCGCGAGATCGCCGCCACCACCGGCCCGGGCCCGTTCGCCGCGCTGACCGCCGCCGAGCGCGCCGACCCGGCCCGGGTACGTGAGCTGCTGGCCCGCCCCCTGTACGGCGTCTGGGCTGCCCGGGCCCTGCGCGCGCTCCGGGAGGGCCTGGACCCCGGCCCCGCGCCCGAGCCGGCTCCCACCCGGTGGCTGCGCGCCGAGCACGACGGGCTCGCGATCGCCGTCCGGCTGGAGGACACCGACCCCCTGCGCGCCGGGCTCGGTCTCCCGCCCGCCCCGCCGCTCGGCGACGCCGAGGCGCAGCGCTGGCAGCGGACGTTCACCGAGGCGTGGCGGCTGCTCGTGACCCTGGTCCGCCCGGAGGCCGAGGTGCTGGCCCGGGTGCTCGCCTGCATCGTGCCGGTGCTCGGCGACCCGGCCGCCCGGGGCATCAGCGCCACCTCGGCCGACGCGTTCGGGGCGGTGGCCCTCTCCGAGCCCGCGGACGCCGACGCGCTCGCCGCCGGGCTGCTCCACGAGACCCAGCACAGCCTGCTCAACGCCGTGCTGTACCTCTTCGACCTCCAGGAGCGCCCCGGCGAGCGCGGCTACTCCCCGTGGCGCGACGACCCGCGGCCGGCCTCCGGGATCCTGCACGGCGCGTACGCGTACCTGACCGTCACCCGGTTCCGCCGCGCGCAGGGCGACGACCCGCTGGCCCGGTTCGAGTTCGCGCGCTGGCGGGCG
>CAKUMG010001147.1 GCA_934667465.1 uncultured Actinoplanes sp.
CACGGCGGGCGGGGGCGGCTCGGCCGGGGCGGCGCCCTTGCGGAAGTCGTAGTCGCCCTGTGCCCGCGGGTTCGCGGCGGCCGCTGCCTGGGCCGCCGCTGCAAGCGCCGCTGCGGCCTGGGCGGCGTGGGCCGTGGAGGTGGCGGCGGTGCGGGGCCGTCCCGCGTACGCGACGGTGGGCTGGGGTGCTGCCTGGGGGAGGTCGGCGGGGGCGGGCTGCTGGTTCCAGGCCGGCTGGCCCTGGCCGTACGGTCCGGTCACTGTGTGTCTCCTCAGCGTCCGGCGGCCGCGCGGATGTCGTCGGTCTCGACGGTCCGCAGCTCCTCGAAGCTGGGCCGGCGGCCGGACTGGCGCAGCCGCTGGGCCTGCGCCTTGCGGACGAACTCGAACAGCTTGCGCGCCTCGCGGGCGTTGCCGAAATTCTGGTCCCGCTCGATCGTCGCGAAGTGGTCGAGCAGCAGCCCGGTGACGCCGTCGGCGAGCAGGTATTCGTCGGAGGCGGCCATCCGCTCGATGATGGTGACCAGCTGCTCCGGCGAGTAGTTGGTGAACTCGACGGTCTTGGCGAACCGGGACGCGAGACCGGGGTTGGCGTCCAGGAAGTCGAGCATCTCGCCGGTGTAGCCGGCCGCGATCACCGCGATCTCGTCGCGGTGGTCCTCCATCAGCTTGACCAGGGTGTCGATGGCCTCCTGGCCGAAGTCGCCGCCCCCGCCACCGCCGATCGCCCTCGACAGCGTGTAGGCCTCGTCGATGAAGAGCACGCCGCCGCGGGCCTTGTCGAACGCGGCTGCCGTCTTCTCGGCGGTGTGGCCCAGGTATTGCCCGACCAGGTCGCGCCGCGAGACCTCCCGGAACGGCCCGCCGGGCAGCGCGCCGAGGGCGGCCAGCAGCTCGCCGTAGATGCGGGCCACCGTCGTCTTGCCGGTGCCGGGCGCCCCCGCGAAGATCAGGTGGTGGCTGACCGCGCTGACCGGCAGCCCGGATGCGCGCCGCCACTCGTTGACCTGGATCTCGTCGATCAGCGCGCGGACCTCGTCCTTGACGCCCTCGAGCCCGACCATGCTTTCGAGCTCGGCGAGCAGCTCCTCGGTGCGGGCCGTGTCCTGCTGCACCGCCGCCTGTGCGGCCTCGGCGCCGTAGACCGCGCGCTTGTTGGTCTGCCCCTCGACGATCGTGGGAGTCGCGCCCTCCATGATCTCGACGGCGGGCAGCCCGGTGTTGTCGAACGTGCACGCCTCGACGGTGCCCTGGCACCCGCGGCCGAACGACACGGCCGGGCCCCGGGTGTCGTGGATCCGGCAGCGGAGCAGCACCGGGGCGCTCTGCTGCGCGACGGCCACCCCGACCCCGGAGGTCTGTGAGATGTCGCAGGCCTCGATGGTCGGCTTGCCGTACTGGTAGACGTAGATCCCACGGCTCGCGCAGCGGGTGACGGTCGTCGCCCGGATCGTCGGCGCCGCCCCGATCCGCACGATGATGCCGTCCTCGCTGAGATCGGCGAACTCGCACCCGTCGACCAGGCCGTCCGCCTCCTCGACGACCAGGCCGTACCGCGCGCCGGCGACCTTGCACCGGGTCAGCTCGAACTCCTCGCGCCCGCGGATCGAGATCGCGGCCCCGAAGCCGGCCGACAGCGTGCAGCCGCTCATCGTGAGCCGGGTGCCCTCGGCGACGACCACCGGGGCGTCGCCGGCCTTGAGCGTGAGATCGCGCAGCTCGACCCGGCCGCCCGAGCACGTCAGCGTCGCGTAGGTCGAGCTCGACACGTCGACGGTCACCGTGCCCGGCCCCTGCGCGGCGACGAGCGTCACGGTGCGGTCGGTGATGAACAGGGCCTCGTAGTAGGTGCCCGGGCCGATGGACACCACGGCGTCCTCGGTCACCGCCGCGAGCGCCTCCCCGATCGACGGGTAGGCGCCGGGTTGTCCTGGGGCGACGAGAAGGGTGCGGGACATGGCAGGCGGGGTCACGGTCCTCGGATGTGTCTTCACGGGCTTTGCAGCAGGTCGAGCCCTGACGATATCGCAGGTGCGCGCGGTGCCGGGACCCCCGACCGGCGGGTGCGGTGCGGCTACGCTGTCAGGGTCGTCGGCGGGTGGGGGGACAGATGGCGCGTGAGCGGATCCTGCCGCTTGCAGCGGGCGCGTTGCTGCTCGGGGGAACGGTGCACACCCATACCTCGATCCGGGGTGACGCGGCTCCGGCGCTGCATCCTGTGCTGCGCAAGCTGATCGACGATCTGCCCGCCGAGCAGCGGGAGCGCTTCGCGGGCCGGTGTGCCGAGACGGTGCTGATCTCCGACCGGCTCTACGCGGCCGAGGAGACCCCGGGCAGCCTGACCGCGATGGCGGCCCGGTCGCTGTTGTGGGGGGCCGTCGTGCAGGTCGTCCGCGTCCGGGAGGACGGCGATCCGCTCAACGGGAAGCCGCAGCCGCCGTGCCGGACCTGCTCGGCTTTGTTTGATTATTTCGGTATTGAGGCGGCGTAGTGGACTTTCCTCCTGCCGTGACCGACGCGCTGGCCGCCGCGGGCCACCGGCCCGACGAGGCGCTCGCGCGGCGC
>CAKUMG010001148.1 GCA_934667465.1 uncultured Actinoplanes sp.
CCGCTGAGCTACACCGGCCGCCCGTTCGTGCGCGACGTGCAGACCAACCCGGACGGCGCCAAGCTCGACTGCGCCGCGCTGCCCCCGGTCGAACAGGGCTTCGGCGCCCACTCCGCGCCGCTCGGCCTGAGCTTCGCGGCCGGGCTCTCCGGGGATGCCGCTTTCGCCGACGGGGCCGGCTTCTCACTCGTAGCCGGCGCCGGCTCGGCTGCGGCCGGCGCGGGGGTGGCCGGCGCTGCGGTCACCTGCGCGGGGCCGGCCTGCGCGGGGCCGGCCGGGTTCGAGGCGGCCGGGGTGGCGACGGCCGGGGTCGCGGCGGTAGGTGCCGCCGCGGGCTGCCCGGGCTGGTGGGCCGGGGCGGCCGGGACGATCAGGCCGGCGCCCGCCACGAGCAATGCCGCGGCGGCAGCACGAAACGACATGGCAGGAGGTTCCTTCCGTACGCGTGACGGCGGTCCGAGCCCAAGAAAGCGGGCGGGCAGCCGAAGCCACCCGCCCGTTTCCTGCTGCTCTGAAGGGTCAACGATCCGCGCGGTGCGCGAGGATCAGCGGTCCACGAAGGCGAAGAACGACGCCGCCGTGATGGCACTGGACATCGCGGTGCCGCCGGCCGGCGTCCGCGTCACGACCACCGGGCAGACGCCCGCGGTGCCACCGAGCGCCGTCTTGAGCTGCGCGTTGGTGGTCGGCGACGTCGAGTCCGCCGAGTTGGGCGTGTTCACGGTGATGCTGGTGTTGGTGGGCGTGCCGACGATCGGCGCGATCCGGCCGCACATGGTGACCTGCAGCTCCGTGGCCGACGTGCCGAAGTTGGTGCCCGTGATCTTGACCGCGGTGATCGCACCCGTCTTGCCGGACGTGACGTCCAGCGACGTGACGGTCGGGGCCGCGACGACGGAGAGGCCGTTGACGTCGGCGGCGAACGTCCGCGTCACGGTGCCCTGGGTGACGGCCAGCGTCGGGGTGTCCGTGGGCGTCAGCGCGGTCGCCGTGCGGGCGATCCAGAAGTTGCCGTTGCCGGTCGGTGCCGAGTTGATCGCCTGGGTGGCGCCGGTCGAGTCGAGGAAGCCGACCGTGGTGAGGGCCTTGCCCGCGAGCGAGCCGGTCAGGCCCGCGGACGAGCGCCCGTCGAAGGCGAAGTCGGCGCCCGCCTTGATCCGGACGAGCTGGCCGCCCGCGCTGGTGAGCTGCCGGGCCCGGTCCGCCATGTCGAGCGCGGAGCTGTTCTCGGTGAAGATCGGGAACGCCTCGGAGCCCGCGGTGGTGACCAGGGTGCCGATCGACGGCGGCGGCACGAAGGTGATCGCGGTGGCCCGGGTGACCGAGCCGGTCGCCCCGGTGGCGTCGATCTGGTTGATCGTCACGTCCTCGGCGACGTTGCCCGGGGTCGGCCGGCAGCCGGGGGCGGCGGTGTCCGGGGTGACGCCGCTGGGGGCGACGCCCGGGGTCTTGACCGAGATCTGGGTCGTGCTCGTGACCACGTAGCTCTGGAGGTTCTGGCAGTCCGGGTCGGCGCCCAGGCTGATGCCGGTGATCTGATCCTCGTCGAAGTTGGTGCCGTTGATGAGGATCACGCGGTTGGCGAGGCCGGAGACGACCTTGGCCGGGTTCACGGCCGAGATGGTCACGTTGTTCAGCACGGCGGCGGTGGCCGCCGGCGCCGACGCGACCAGGGTGGCGCCTACCACGAGGACCGCGGTCGAGGCAGAGGCTGCCAGCCGCGAACGCCTCGTTGCGAGAAGCGACATGGGGACAGGTCCTTCCAAGAACATGAGACGGCAGTCCGATCGGCGGCCCGAGACCGCCCCTACGTGACTGAAAGTGAACTCAATGTAGCTGTCAGTTAGACCGACCGGACCCGATTCGCCCACGTTCGGCACCACCGTGGCAACCGATGAGGCCAGGTGGTAGAAGAGCGCATGGAGAAGCGTGCGCTCGTGCTCGGCGGCGGCGGTGTCACCGGGGTGGCCTGGACCGTCGGCCTGATCCACGGACTGGCCGGACGCGGCCTCGACCTCACCGCCGCCGACCTGATCGTCGGCACCTCCGCCGGGTCGGTCGTGGCCGCCCAGCTCACCGGCGGGCGCCCGCTGCCCGAGCTGTTCGCCCGCGAGCTGGCGGACACCTCCGGCGACCGTGACGCCGTCGTCGGGATGCGGGTGCTGGCCGGGTTCGTGCTCGCGGCGTGGTGGCCGGGCGGACGGGCCCGGCTGGGACGGGCGGCCCTCGCGCGGAGGACGGTGCCGGAATCCGTACGCCGCGACGCGATCGCCGCCCGCGTCGAGCGCGACGACTGGCCGGCCACGCGGCTCAACGTGACAGCGGTCGAGGCGGCCACCGGGGCGTTCCGGGTCTTCGACAACGACAGCGGGGTGTCCCTCATCGACGCGGTCGCCGCCAGCTGCGCCGTCCCGCTGGTCTGGCCGCCGATGACCGTGGCCGGCAGCCGGTACGTGGACGGCGGCGTCCGGTCCGTCGCCAACGCCGACCTGGCCCGCGGCTACGACCGGGTCGTGGTGATCGCGCCCGTGACCGCGGCGGCCCGGCGCTCGCACGACCCGCGGG
>CAKUMG010001149.1 GCA_934667465.1 uncultured Actinoplanes sp.
GACCAACGCCGAGCAGCGCCGACGAAGACCTGACCCCGGGACCACCGGCCGCGGACGCGGACCACGCGCCGCCGCCGGGGCGGAAAGAGACGAAACCTAGAAACGACGAAGCCCGGAGCCGACAGGCCCCGGGCTTCGAGCATTCCGGTCGGCGGCAGGAGCCGCGCCGGCGGTGGATCAGGTGGGGCCGCCGCCGATGTCGACGGGGACCTTGGCGGCCATGGCGTCGGCCGGCAGCCCGCGGGTCTTGCGGCCGCGGGCGAGCCGCTGCTGCACGAACCCGGCCAGCTTCGACAGCGCGTAGTTGACCAGGATGTAGATCGTGCCGACCACGATGTACATCTGGATCTGGTTGTCGAGCACCTGCACGATCTGGCTGGTGACCCGCAGGACTTCCTCGTAGCCGATGATGAAGCCCAGCGAGGTGTCCTTGAAGACCACGACCAGCTGGCTGATCAGGGCCGGCAGCATGATCCGGAACGCCTGCGGCAGCAGGATCGTGAACGTGGTCTGGAACGTGCTCAGGCCGATCGCCTCGGCCGCCTCGCGCTGACCGCCGGGCAGGCCCTCCATGCCCGAGCGCAGGATCTCGGCGATCACCACGGAGTTGTAGAGGATCAGGCCGATCACGAGGTACCAGAGCAGGTCGCCGAGCTCGACGCCCAGCGACGGCAGGCCGAGCCAGACGAAGACGATGGTGATGACCACCGGCAACCCGCGGAAGACCTCGATGAAGATCCGGCTGAGCCAGTCGAGCGCCACCATGATGATGCGCAGCAGCACGGCGACCGGCGTGGCCATCCCGGCGAACTTGCGCTTGGCGGCCGCCTTGAGCTGGATCCGGGCGACGGCGAGCAGCGTACCGATGATCAGTGAGCCGAGGACCGCGAGCACCGCCGCGATCATCGTGGCCCGGAAGCCGTCCCCGATGCGCTCCCAGAGCAGCGTGAAGTTCTCGTTGGAGGGGTCGACCAGCGGCCCCCACTTGTCCATCTCGAACTCGCCGCGCTCGTCGAGCGGCTTGTAGACGAGGTAGAACGCGCCGGCGAGGACCAGCAGCGCGACGACGAAGCTGCTGATCAGGGTGATCCGCTTGGCGCGGGGCCCCGGTGCGTCGTACAGGGTGCTCTGGCTCATCGGACCACCGCCCGGCGCTTCTCGATGCGGTCCAGCAGCACGCCGAGCGGCACCGTCATGATCAGGAAGAAGGCGGAGATGCCGAGCATGATCGGGATTGTCGGCTCACCCTGCACGGTGATCAGCGCGTAGCCGCTGTTGGAGAGATCGCCGACGACGCCGAAGAAGCCGGCGAGCGCCGAGTTCTTGATCATCGCGATGATCACGCTGCCCATGGGCACGACGGCCGCCTTCCAGGCTTGCGGGAGCACGACGAAGCGCAGGTTCTGGCCGAACGTGAGGCCGATCGCGCGGGCGGCCTCGGCCTGGCCCGCGGGCACGGCGTTGACGCCGGCGCGCAGGGCCTCACAGACGAACGCTCCGGTGTAGAGGGCCAGGGCGATGATCGCGAACCGGAAGTACGGCAGGTCGATGCCGAGCCGGGTGAACAACGACGAGAGCCCGGGGATCCGCAGGAAGTCGGCGTTGGAGCCGAGCGCCGGCAGGCCGAACGCGGAGAAGAAGAAGACGATCGTCAGCGGGACGTTGCGGAAGACCGTGACGTAGGCCGTGCCGACCGCGCGCAGCGGGGGCACGGGGGAGATCCGCATGACCGCGACCAGCGTGCCGATGACCAGCGCGCCGATCGCGGACAGCAGGCAGAGCTGGAGGGTGAGCCAGAAGCCACCGACGAAGACGTCGAGGTGCTCGAAAACGGTGCTCACGTACGCCTCCTAGACAGCTTGGACACCCTCCAGCTCGTCCTTTCTCAGTAGCGGTCGACCGTGGGGATCTTCGGCTCGGCCGGGTCGTACTTGCCGGCCGTGTCCTTCCACGCCGTCGTGTACGAGCCGTCCTTGAACGACGCCTCGAGCGTGTCGTTGACGAAGGTGCGGAAGTCGTTGTCGCCCTTCTTCAGGCCGATGCCGTAGGGCTCCTCGGTGAACGGGGTGCCGGCGAGCTTGAACTGGCCCTCGTTGGTCGCGAGGAAGCCGGTCAGGATGACGTTGTCGGTGGTGACGGCGTCGACCTGGCCGCCCTTCAGGGCGTCCACGCACTTCTGGTAGATGTCGAACAGCACCAGCTGCTCGCCCTTGTTGCCGAGGTACTGCTCGATGTTGGTCGCCGGGGTCGAGTTGGTGACCGAGCAGACCTTCTTGCTGCCGTCCTTGAACGAGTCCGGCCCGGTGATGTCGGTGTTGTCGGCCTTCACCAGGATCGACTGGCCCGCGATGTAGTACGGGCCGGCGAAGTCGATGACTTCCTTGCGCTTGTCGTTGATCGTGTACGTCGCGACCACGATGTCGACCTTGTCCTGCTGGATGACCTGCTCGCGGACGGTCGAGGGCGACTCGGTGTACTCGATCTTGTCCTCGGGGATGCCGAGGCCCTTCGCGACGATCTTCGCGATCTCGACGTCGAAGCCCTCGGGCTTGCCGCTGAGGCC
>CAKUMG010001150.1 GCA_934667465.1 uncultured Actinoplanes sp.
GCTGGTGCCGGGCGGCTTCTACGACGACGAGGCCTGGATGCGCCGCTGCGCCGCCGTCCGGGACGCCCTGCACCGCATCCGGCAGGAGCCGCGCGGCGCCAAGGACCTGCTCGCCCAGCTGGGCGGCGCGGACCTCGCGGTGGCCACGGGCGCGCTGCTGGGCGCGGCCGCACACCGGCTGCCGGTGCTGCTCGACGGCCCGGCCGGGATCGCGGCCGGGCTGATCGCGCGCGACCTGGGCCCGCAGAGCCGCCACTGGTGCCTGCTCGCCGACGCGGGCAAGCTCGCCCTGGTGCGGCAGGGCGCCGATGTGCTGGGCCTGACGCCGGTGCTGGAGCTGGGCCTGGACCTCGGCGAGGGCGCCAACGCGCTGGCGGCGCTGCCCCTGCTGCGTACGGCCATCGCTTTGTCCGCCGCCCTGCCGGCGCACCCCGCCCTGCCGGCCGAGCCCGGCGACGACGACCTGTCCGAGGACCTGAGCGAGTTCGCGGAGCCCGAGCCGGACGGCCCCGGCCCGGCCAGTGCCTGACGCGCTGCGGCTGGCGTTCACCACCCTGACCGTCCTGCCGATCCGGGGCGGCCGGGTGGACCGGCAGGTGGCGGGCGGGGCGATGTTCCTCGCCCCGTTCGTCGGCGCCCTGCTCGGGCTGATCCTGGCCGGCGTGCACTGGCTGCTGCCCGCCGGCCTGCTCGGCGCCGCGCTCACAGTCACGCTGGGCGTGCTGCTCACCCGCGGCCTGCACCTGGACGGCCTGGCGGACACGATCGACGCGCTGGGCTCCTACCGCCGCGGCAATGAAGCCCTAGAAATCATGAAAAAACCAGACATCGGCCCGTTCGGCGTGGCCGCAATCGCGCTCGCGCTGCTCCTGCAGACCGCCGCCCTCACCGAAACCGGCCCCGGCCCCTGGGCCGTCGTCGCAGCGTGGACCACCGGCCGCCTGGCCGTGACCCTGACCTGCCGCCACGGCATCCCCGCCGCCCGCCCCGAAGGTCTCGGCGCCCTGGTGGCCGAGACCGTCAGCCGGCCGAAGACGGCCGCCGCGACCCTCCTGACCCTGGCCGTCGCGATCCCGGCGGTCCCGGACCGCCCCTGGGCCGGCCCGGCCGCGGCCGCCCTCGCCACCCTGGCCGTCGTCCTGCTGCTGCGCCACGCCGTCCGCCGCTTCGGCGGCATGACCGGCGACATCATCGGCGCGAACGTCGAGCTGGCGACCACGCTCACCGTGGTCGCCCTCGCGATGCTGGCCTAACGCACCGACGTCTGCACGAACGGCGGCTTCACGATCGTCGCGGGCAGCCGCCGCCCCCGTACCTCGATCTCGACGGCGTCGCCCTCGGCCAGCCCCGGCGCCGTGTCGATCAGCGCCAGCGCGATGCCGACCTTCTTCGTCGGCGAGAACGTGCCGCTGGTGGTCTCCCCCACCAGCTCCCCGCCCGCGAAGACCTGCATGTGCCCGCGCGGAACGCCCCGCCCGGTCAGCTCCAGCCCACGCAGCGAGCGGCGCGGACCAGCCGCCTTCTCGGCGAGCAGCACGTCACGGCCCCAGAACGCGGGCTTCGACCAGCCGACCGCCCACCCGGACCGTGCCTGCACCGGCGTGATGTCCAGCGACAGCTCCTGCCCGTGCAGCGGGTAGCCCATCTCCGTACGCAGCGTGTCGCGCGCGCCCAGCCCGCACGGCTGCACCCCGGCGGCGACCAGCGCGTCCCACACCCGGGTCGCGTCGGCCCACGGCACGACCAGCTCGTAGCCGACCTCGCCCGTGTAGCCGGTCCGGCACACGATCAGCGACGCCCCGTCGAGCGTGGCCGACGAGAACGACATGTAGCCGTGCTCGACCGGCAGCCCCAGCGCCTTGACGATCTCCGGCGACCGGGGGCCCTGCACGGCGAGGACCGCATGGTCCCGGTGCTCGGACGTGACGGTGATGCCGGCCGGCGCCGCGGCCTGCAGCAGCGCCACGACGGAGGCGGTGTTCGCGGCGTTCGGGATCAGGAAGACCTCGTCCGGCCCGATCAGGTAGGCGATCAGGTCGTCGACCACACCGCCCGTGGCGTCGTCGCAGCAGAGCGTGTACTGCGCCTTGCCCGGCTCGATGCGCCCCAGGTCGTTGCTCAGGCACGCGTTCACGAAGTCGGCGGCGCCCGGCCCGGTCACCCGCGCCTTGCCCAGGTGGGAGACGTCGAACACACCCGCGGCCTCCCGCACGGCCGCGTGCTCGCGCAGGACACCGCCGCCCGCGTACTCGAGCGGCATTTCCCAGCCGCCGAAGGCGGCGAACTTGGCGCCCAGAGCGCTGTGGCGCTCGTGCAGGGGGGAACGGAGCAGGTCTGTGGACATGAGTGGCAACTTACCCGTGACCTTGCATGTGGTTAGCATCGGCGGGACACCATCGCGTCCGGCACGACCGTGCCGGACGGACATCCCACCGGGCCGTCCCATCGGACGACTCCGGCCTCAGTGACCGCGGAGAGCCCGAGTGACCCACCCCGTCCCCACTTTGCGCCTCGCCGACGGCGACCCCGCCGAGCTCGCCGTCGACGCCCTCGTCATCGGGC
>CAKUMG010001151.1 GCA_934667465.1 uncultured Actinoplanes sp.
CAGCACCCCCGCCCGGTAGACGGCGGCCTGCCGGCCGAGCCCTGCCCCGATCCGCGGATCACCCATCCCCGCACTGTAAGGCCCGCCACGCGCCAGCCGGCCCGAAACTTCCGGCGCCATGGGTGCCGATTGATTCGAGTCTTGCCGGAGCCGAATAAGCCCTAGCTGGATTTAGCATCCCCGGAAGTTTCGGATATTTACCGGGACCAATGGTTGACGTGTGGCCCCTGTCACTCGCAGAATCAGGCAGCGACGTACGTCGATGAACCGCTGCCACCGGCGGCCGGCGTGCGTCTCCCGCTCCCTGCTCGACGAAAAGGGTGAACCCATGATCAGACGAGGTCGACCGGTCCGCGCCGCGCTGCTCGCCGGCGCCGCCGGTCTGCTGGTCGCCGGCGGTGTCGCCGTCCTGGCCCCGCCCGCGGCGGCCGCCACCACGCTCGGCGCGTCCGCCGCGCAGAGCGGCCGCTACTTCGGGGTCGCGCTCAGCGCCGGCAAGCTCGGCGACACCGCGTACACGACCATCGCCAACCGTGAGTTCGACATGGTCACGGCCGAGAACGAGATGAAGCTCGACGCGACCGAGCCGAACCAGGGTCAGTTCAACTACTCCGCGGGCGACCGGATCGCGAACTGGGCCACCTCGAACGGCAAGCGGCTGCGCGGGCACACGCTCGCCTGGCACTCGCAGCAGCCGGGCTGGATGCAGTCGATGAGCGGCACCGCGCTGCGCAACGCCATGCTCAACCACGTCACCCAGGTCGCCACGCACTACCGCGGCAAGATCTACGCGTGGGACGTCGTCAACGAGGCGTTCTCCGACAACGGGGACGGCTCGCGCCGCGACTCGAACCTGCAGCGCACCGGCAACGACTGGATCGAGGCCGCGTTCCGCGCCGCCCGCACGGCCGACCCGGGCGCGAAGCTCTGCTACAACGACTACAACATCGACAACCTGGCGCACGCGAAGACGCAGGCCGTGGTGTCGCTCGTGCGCGACTTCAAGGCGCGCGGGGTGCCGATCGACTGCGTGGGCCTGCAGGCGCACTTCAACAGCGGCAACCCGGTGCCGTCGAACTTCCAGTCCACTGTGTCCACGTTCGCCGACCTGGGGGTGGACGTGCAGATCACCGAGCTCGACATCCAGGGCTCCGGGTCGGATCAAGCCAACAAGTACCGTACGGTCACCAATGCGTGCCTGGCCGTCGCCCGCTGCACCGGCATCACCGTCTGGGGTGTACGGGACAGCGATTCGTGGCGCGCGGGCGACACGCCGCTGCTCTTCGACGGCAACGGCAACCCCAAGGCCGCGTACGCGTCGACGCTCGAAGCCCTCAACGCGGCCGGCCCGGGCGGCCCCACCACGCCGCCACCCGCGAACGCCTGCCCCAACGGCTATGTCGGCCTGACCTACGACGACGGCCCCAACCCGTCGAACACGACCTCGCTGCTCAACGCGCTGCGCGCGAACAACCTGCGCGCCACCATGTTCAACACCGGTCAGAACGCCGCCGCCAACCCGTCGCTGGTCGCGGCGCAGGTGGCCGCGGGCATGTGGGTCGCCAACCACAGCTACACCCACCCGCACATGCTGACGCTGAGCGCCTCGGCGATGTCGTCGGAGCTGTCGCGTACGCAGTCCGCGATCCAGGCGGCGGGCGGCGGCACGCCGGCGATCTTCCGGCCGCCCTACGGCGAGACCAACGCGACCCTGGAATCCGCCGCCTCGGCGCTCGGCCTGCGGACGGTCACCTGGGACGTGGACTCGCAGGACTGGAACGGCGCGACCACCGCGCAGATCGTGCAGCGGGCGAGCACCCTCACGAACGGGCAGCTCATCCTCATGCACGACCAGTACGCCGCCACGGTCGCCGCGATCCCGCAGATCGCCGCCGGCCTCGCGAGCCGCGGCCTCTGCGCCGGCACGATCTCGCCCACCACGGGCCGGGCCGTCGCGCCGTCGGGCACCCAGCCGCCCACGTCGCCGCCGCCGTCGGGCGGGACGTGCACGGCCACGTACGCCGAGGGGCAGAAGTGGCAGGACCGCTTCAACGGCCAGGTCACGGTGTCGGGCTCCAGCGCCTGGACGGTCACGGTCACGTTCCGCTCCCCGCAGCGGGTCATCGCGACCTGGAACGCGGCCGTGAGCTGGGACAGCAGCGGGCTGGTCATGACGGCCCGGCCCAACGGCAACGGGAACACGTTCGGCTTCACCGTCCAGCACGGCGGCAACTGGACGTGGCCGTCGCTGGCCTGCCGCGCGTGACGCCATGACCCCGGGCCGGGCCGCCGCGGCAACTTGGGAGCGCGGGCGGCCCGGCCCGGCCTCCGCGCCGGCCCGGCCTCCACCCCGGCCCGGCCTCAACCCCGCCCCGGCCTCCACCCCGGCCCCCGCGGCGAACTCCGCGAACTCGCCGAACCCGTCAACGGCGACCCCCACCTGGTCCGCCTCGTCATCGCACACTGGATCCGCACCGACCCGCTCGGCGACCCCACCGGCGCACTCGACGTCCAGATCGCCGCCGCACTCGATCACCTCGCCGACCGCGCGGTCTTCCAGAT
>CAKUMG010001152.1 GCA_934667465.1 uncultured Actinoplanes sp.
CGCGTTGCTGCTGTTCGTGGCCGCGCCGCTGCGTCGCTCCGGCGCGTTCTCCCTGCCGGACTTCGGCGAGCTGCGGCTCGGCTCCCGCCGGCTGCGCGTGCTGGCCCGCGAAGGCCGCCTCGCCGAGGTCGCGGCGGCCGCGCAGGGTTCCGAGCGTGCCGAGCTGACCGGCGCCGCCTTCGACGTCGTGTGGCCCATCGTCTTCTCCCGGCTCACGTCGCGTTTCGAGCACGCCCGCGGGCACCGCGCCTGCGCGTCCGGGGTGGGCCGGCTGGCCGACGAGTGCCTGGACCGCTTCCACGAGGACGTCGAGGCGGTCGTCGAGGACCTGCTCACCCACGCGCGCAAGCCGGTGCTGCACCTGGAGGCCTGGATCGCGGGCCGCCTCACCGCGGCCACCGTGGACCACCACCGGCGGCTCCGCGGTCAGCGGGGCGCCCTGCAACGTCCCCGGCTGCCGATGTGGGTGGCCGACGGCCTCGCCCACGACCCGTGGCTCACCGCCCTGGCCACCGAGATCCTGGTCTGGGTCGGCGTCCCCAGCACCGCGGGCACCGAGGTCTGGCCCCTCGAGTCCTGGGCCGCCCAGCGCGGCGTGCTCACCGGCGACTGGACCGCCGGCGACACGGCGGCCGTCGCCCGCGAGGTCGAGGCGGTCCTGACCGTCATGCGCCGCCGCCCCCAGTGGTACGAGTCGTACGTGGAGCGCCCCCTCGGCGCCAAGCACGCCCCGGTGGCCGCGGCCGCCGTCGGCGACGCGGGCGGCGAGGTGGCCGTACCCCTGGTCCTCACCGACCCCGACGAACGCGTCGACGCCGACCTCCTCCGCCTCGCCGGCGAAGCAGTCCGCGCCATCGACGCCCGCGTGGCCCGCGGCGAACCCGCCGAATCCGCCGCCGTCGAAGTCATCCGCACGGTCTTCGGCGGCGCCCTCCCCGCCACCCTCGAACGAGCCCCCCACGCCCTGGCCGACCCGGTCGGCGGCCTGACCGGCGCCCTCACCAACGCCGCCACCCTCCAGCGCATCACCCGCACGGTCCAGGCCATCCTCGCCGAGGAGCGCGGCGACACCCCCTGACAGTGAGCCGCCCCGGCGACGCCCACGGCGCCGCCGGGCCCACCGCTCAACCGGCCCGAAGCCGTTTCGGGGCCGCCCGCCACGCCCGGTCGTGCAGATCACGCGGCACCGTCATCCGTCGATGCACGAACGCGGGCGCTCGGTCTAGACCTTCAGGGGGCCTGCGACGGGGAGCCGGCCGTTGCCGATCAACCAGCGGACCGACTCGAGGACGGCCTCCTGCGGTTCGTAGCGTGGGGCGTAGCCGATCAGCCTGCGCGCCTTGTCGATGGTGAAGGCATGGTTGCGTACCAGGTGGTCCCAGCTGGCCTGGGCGGCTTCCGGGTCGCGGTGGGTGCTGCGGAACTGGTCCCAGGTGATCGTGCGCAGGTCGGCGGTCCGGCCGAACCAGGCGGCGGCGATGTGGGCGTAGCCGCGCACGTTCAGGGCGGTGGGCGTGACGACGGTGAAGTCCTCGCCGGCGGCGGCCTCGCGGTGCGCGATGGCGGCTTCGAAGGCGTGGGCGACGTCGTCGGCGTGGACGTGGTGCATGAACTCGGTGCCGATGCCGGGGATGTCGAGGGGCTCACCGGCTGACAGCGTGCGCCAGACCTCGGGGTCGGTGTTGCCGAGCGGGCCGATCGGGTGCCAGCCGGGTGGGGGTGAGCAGCGTGGACGGGGGTACGGAACTGGGTGGACGGTCGGGCTATCCGCTATCCTCGCCCGGTTGATCACGAGGTCACCCGTTCGGGTGGGCGCGAGGATGGTGGCTCGGTGGCTGAGGCGAGGACCCGGCGGTCGGTGTGGGCGGTCGCGGGAGCGCTGGTCGTCGTGGCGGGAACGGCGCTCCTGATCCCGCGACTGGTCAAGAACGATGACACTGCCGCACCCGCTCCCGCGCCGGTGTCGGCACCGCCGGAGGTCACGGTGACGCGGGAGGTCATCAAGGAGGTGACCGTGCTGCCGTCGACACCGTCACCGAAGCCGTCACCGAAAGCGACGCCGAAGGTCACACAGGCCACGACGAAGCCGGCCAAGACGCCGTCGAAGAAGCCGGCCCCCGTCTTCGAGAAGATCCGGATCGCGGCCACCGACCCGGGCAACGAGTTCTACGAGACCGAGAACATCGAGTGCCCCACCTGCGCCTCCGGCAGCCGCGTGCAGTACCTCGGCCAGCACCACGCCGTGGTGATCAACGTGCGGGACGTGAAGGTCGCGGGCCGCCGCACGATGACGATCGTCTACGAGAGCGACGGGCTGCGCCCGCTCGACATCGCGGTCAACGACGATCCGACGGTGACGCTGAAGCTGAAGGGCGCCGGAGACTGGCTCACTCCCGCGCGTACCTCCATCAAGATCGACCTTCCCGAGGGCGACTCAAAGATCAAGTTCTTTCACGCCGATCCGGCCCCCGTGGGCCTCGACCAGCGCCTTGCAGATCGAGAGGCCCAGGCCCGTGCCGCCCGCGGCGCGCGAGGCGCTCATGTCGAGCTGGCGGAAGG
>CAKUMG010001153.1 GCA_934667465.1 uncultured Actinoplanes sp.
GCCCCCGAAGATGGTGACGCGCCGGGCCACGTGCCGCGCGGCCCCGGCGTCCCCGGCACCGAGGGCGGCACCGACCAGGGACTGGGCGGCGATGGCGACCGCGTCCAAAGCGAGCGCGGCGAAGAACCACAGCTGCAGGGTGATCTGGTGGGCCCCGACGGCGGCGATGCCGAAGCGGGCGGCCACCGCGGTCGCCGACAGCCAGCACGCCTGGAACGCGGCGCCCCGGATCAGCAGGTCGCGGCCGAGGACCAGCTGCTTGCCGATGACCGGGAACACCGGACGCAGCGGCACGCCCTCGCGCACGACGGCCCGCAGGAACAGGCCACCCGCGATGCTCTGGGCGACGACGTTGGCGATCGCCGACCCGGCGAGCCCCCAGCCGACCGGATAGACGAGCACCGGGCAGAGCAGCGCGGAGAAGACGTTGGGGATCAGCACGTAGTACAGCGGGCGGCGGGTGTCCTGCACGCCGCGCATCCAGCCGTTGCCGGCCGCCGCCAGTAGCAGCCCGGGGGCGCCCAGCACGGCGATGCGCAGCCACGTCGCGGCCGCCGCCGCAGCCTCGGGGTCGCTCGCGAGGGCCCGGGTCAGGGGGCCGGCGAACGCCTGGACCCCGGCGATGAGCAGCCCCGCGGTGATCAGCGCGAGCCAGGACGCCTGGACGCCCTCCGCCACCGCGCCGGCCCGGTCGCCGGCACCGAACCGGCGGGCGGCGCGCCCGGTCGTCCCGTACGCCGTCAGCGTGCCGAACCACACGGCGAGCGACATGACCGTCCCGCCGACCGCGACGGCGGCCAGCGGCACGCGGCCGAGGTGGCCGACGACGGCGGTGTCGACCAGCACGTAGAGCGGCTCGGCGGCCAGCACCACCAGCGCCGGGAGGGCCAGGGCGAGGATGCGCCGGGTCGAGGTGCGGTCGGCGGCCACCGCGGGCGTGCTCATGGGTGCCCATGCTGCCCCACCGGCGTAAGGAGTGCAACGCCAGTCAGTGGTTACGTCACCCGCCGCCGAGGGTCGGCGATCCGGTCGGGGCCGCTACGGGGAGCCCGGGGCCGCCCGACGGCCCGGGTTCTTCCTACTGCCGGGTGTCGATCGAGGTCTGCAGGGCGCGGCGGGCCTGCTCGCGGGCGTCGTCGGCGGGCTGGGGCTTCGGCTGTGCGGCCATGATGAAAGGGTCCTTCCTGGGCAGGTTTCTCGTCGAGCGGGCGTCCCGACGGCCCGGACCCGGGGTTGCCGGGCTGAGGGCGGGCGACGCGACCGGGCGGGTGCACCCGGGTGGCTCGAGGTCTTCACCGCCGGCCAGGGTCGTGACCGTGCAAAAACCAAATCACCGTTCAACCAAACTATCGTTCAATCTCGCTCTGTGTACGGCTGATCCCACTGATCGGGATGCGGAAACACGACAGACCCGGCCCCGCGGGCCGCTTCCGCGAGCAAAGAACAAGCTCACCCGGCCTGCGCCGGGTGAGCCCCAGGGACTGACCTTATGTAACGAATCGATTACTTAGAGCAACGTCGAGCGAGCTCGTCGCGGACCGTGGAGATCACGTCCTCCGGGGTGCCGTGCCCCGTGAAGCCGGCCGCCAGCCGGTGCCCGCCGCCGCCCAGCGCCATCGCGACCGCGCTCACGTCCACGGCGCCCTTGCTGCGCAACGAGACCGCCCACTCCTCGGCGCCGGTCTGCTTCACCACGACCGACACGTCCACCTCGGCCACGCAGCGGACCGGGTCGATCAGCGCGTCGAGCACGTAGGGCTGCTGCCCGTGCCGCTCCAGGTCGTCGAGCGTCGCCCAGGTCCAGACCAGCCCGAGCCCGCCGGCCGCGGCCGGGTCGAGCTGCGCGCGGGTCAGGGCGTCGGCGAAGAGCTTCACGGCCCCGAAGGGCCGGTTGTCGAGCACCCGCCGCGCGATCTCGGCCGGCCGCACGCCGGCCCGGATCAGGCGCGCCGCCATCTCGTGCACGCGCGGCGTGGTCATGTCGAACCGGAACGACCCGGTGTCGGTCACCAGCGCGATGTAGAGGCACTCGGCGATCTCGCGGTCGACCGGGATGCCGAGCCGGTCGAGCAGCTCCAGCGCCACCACGGAGGTCGCCGCGGCACGCGGATCGACCAGCTGCACCTCGCCGAACCCGGTGTGCGTGGCGTGATGATCGAGCACCACGCTCGCCCGCGCCGACGTCAGCAGGCCGGCGAGCGCACCCATCCGCGACTCGGCCGCCACGTCGAAGACCAGCAGCAGGTCCGGCTCGGGCCACGCCTGCGCCTCGGGAACCAGCAGATCGAGCCCCGGCATCGCGTCCAGCGACCCCGGCACGTCGAAGACACCGGGAAAAGAAGCCCGCAGATTTCGTACGCCGGACAGCCGCAGCCCCAGCGCGAGCCCCAGCATGCTGCCGAGCGCGTCCCCGTCGGGGTTGACGTGACACACCAGCTGCACCCGGGAATCGGGCCCCAGCCCCCGCACCGCCCGGACGGCGGCGTCCCACGCCGCCTCGCCGATCGCCCCCTCGCCCACGGCCGCCACCGGCCCGTCGCTCGCAGGCGCCCCGGAGT
>CAKUMG010001154.1 GCA_934667465.1 uncultured Actinoplanes sp.
GGGTCGCCGTTTCCGGCGACCCGCGGCAGCACCATCTATCCCGGCCCGGTGGACGCGGCACAGAAATGCCGCAGGAACGCGCTGTCAGACCGTCGTGGCATTCTGCAGAGCCGCGGCCCTGCTCGCGAAAGAGGCCTGGTAATGATCCGCCAGCCGGGGCAGGCGGAACAGATACCAGCCCTCATCGCTGCGCATCGTCACCTCGACGGACGTCGAGACCCCGGCATCCTTCAGCTCGATCTGCACCCTGACCGGCAGGCTTTGCGCCGGCTCACGCTGGGACAGCCCGTACATGCGGAGCCGGAACCTGGAGCCGAGACGCGCCACGACGCCGCGCTCACCCCGGCTGTCGATGCGGCCTTTCTCCCGTTCGATCTCCGCAATTATTCGGGTCAACGTCTGGTCGACGGGAAATGGTGCGTCCCACTGGTGCGCCGACGAATACGGGGCCAGTCTCGAATTGGGCATACTGGCAGTATAAGGTCGCCACCGGCCGGCGTCGATGCGTGCCGGAGAGCCTGACGAGGAACTGCCCCGGCGCTGCGAGATCGGGAGGCAAACGTCCGGGCGGCTTCCGGCGAGCGGCCGGCATCGGCCGCGCCACGGCCGTCCGGCGAGGGCCGGTCAGTCCTCCCAGGAGACGACAACGTCGCTGACGAGGCTGTCCCGGTCGAGGGCGGTCAGGAAGCGGAGGAAGTGCGGATCGAAGCGGCCCGGGTCGGCCGCCGCGATCTGGGTGCGGGTCCACCAGCGGACAGCCTGGAACTCGCCCTCGTCCGGGCGCAGGGGCTCGTCGCCGGTGCAGGTCAGGGTGTACCAGAGGCTGACGTCGGTGTGGCCGTGGTCCTGGCCGACTGTGCGCGTGACGGTCAGGAATATCGGCGACCGGGACAGGCCCTCGGCACCCAGTCCGAGCTCCTCCTGGATCTCCCGCCGTGCGGTCAGCGCAGGGTCCTCGCCGGCCTCGACGTGGCCACCAGGCGGCAGCCAGAGGCCGGCGTTGATGTGGTCGACGAGCAGGATCCGCCCGTCCGTGGCGACCGGCACCACGTAGGACACCAGGTGCTGGGGCGGCGTCGCGGGCTTGGCCCGGCGGAACACGTCGTCCGTGCTCGAAAGCCAGGACAGGGCCGACGCGCGGTGCTCGGCGCCGAGCTCGTCGATCGGTTGGAGCCGGGACACCACGTCATGGACGACCGCTACGGAGTCACGCATCCGGAGAGGATGTCACGGGGCGAGGAGCAGGCCGGTGATGGCATCGATCAGGGCGGCCGCGGTGTCGTCCCAGCCGGTGCCGGCGCCGTCGGCTAGGGCGCGTTCGCGTTCGGCGCAGGTGTGGGTGACCAGGATGCGGACCATGTCGTTGCGCTCGGCGCGGACACCGGCGGGCAGGTCGGGCAGGTGGCGGCTCGAGGTGGCGTGGACGTGCCGGAAGGCCGGGGAGCCGACGGCGTCGTCGACGATGAGGTCGCGCAGCACGGGGTCGGTCATCAGTTGGGCGGCGAAGCGGGCGTACCAGCTGGGGGTCTCGAGGGTGGCGAGGTGGCCGGTGATCGGCTGGACGACGCTCGCCACCCAGTCACGCACGCTGGTCGACACCGCGGACCACGGGGGCATCACCGCCATGACGGAGGACGCGGTGGTGGTCGGCGATCGCGCGTACGAGGTCGATTGCGTCATCTTCGCCACCGGCTACGAGGTCGGCGTCTCCGGCGTCGTCTCCGGCACCCTGCCCGTGTACGGCCGCGGCGGCGAGCCGCTGTTGCAGGCGTGGGCGCAGGGACCGCGTACGCTGCACGGCTTCTACAGCCACGGTTTCCCGAACCTGTTCCATCTCGGCCCGCTGCAGAACGCCTCGTCGGTCAACTTCGTGCACATCCTGCAGGAGCAGGCCGGGCACATCGCCGCCGTCGTCGCCGAGGCCCGCAAGCGCGGCGCCGAGCGGATCGAGCCGAGCGCCCGGGCCGAGCGGGAGTGGGTCGAGACCGTGACGGCTCTGGCCCCGGACACGTACGCGTTCCAGGCCGAGTGCACGCCCGGCTACTACAACCGGGAGGGTATGCCGCGCCCGGGCGCAGCGGCCTACGGCCCCGGCCCGGTCGCGTTCCACGACCTGCTGCGCCGCTGGCGTGACGGCGGCGGCATGGACGACGTCCTGGCGTGAGCGCCGGTCAGGACGGGGCGGTGGCGGCGAGGACGAGGCGGGGAGTGCCCGCGAGGACGGATGGGGTTTCGCGGGCCTCGGTGAGGATGACCTCCGCGCCGGGGCCCAGCTCCGCCTTGAGCACGTCCTCCTGGGCGACGATCCGGGCGTAGACCTCGTTCTGCCGCTCCAGCCACCCCGGCGTCTCCTCGCGGACGGCCACGGTGAAGCCCGCCGCGGCCAGCAGCTTGCGGTGGTCCAGGTAGGACGGCTCCCAGGTGGTGAACACGAACCGGCCGCCGGGGCGCAGGATGCGGGCCACCTCGGCGAGCGCGGCCTGCTTGTTCCAGACCATCCAGAGTGCGTCCACGCTGAGCACCGCGTCGACGGACGCGTCGGCGAGGCCCGTGGC
>CAKUMG010001155.1 GCA_934667465.1 uncultured Actinoplanes sp.
CGGGCGCCGCCGCGTGCGCCCCCCGCCCGCGCCGGCGCCGCCCGGACGCCACCGACCCGGCAAGGTGACCCCCCAGCGTCGGCGCCCCTTCCTGGAGAGCCGAGGCGGTCACACCGACACGAAGCGCCCCGACTCCCGCTGTTCGCGAATGTCGGGGTGATGCTCGGGGACGCCCCGCGACGCCTGGTGATCATGAGGGAGCGGCAGGGTGTCGCCGACGTGAACAGGAAGCGGCCATCTCATGAGAACTTCTTCATAATGCCGCAATTCCATTGACGAACATCGTCAGACGTGCGGCCCGAGGAGGCGGCGGGTCAGCGGTCGAGGAGCTGGGCGAGGTGGAGGGCGGGGCGGTCGCGGAGGTCGGTGATCTGGGTGCGGCAGGAGAAGCCGTCGGCGAGGACGACCGCGCCGGGGGCGGCGTCGAGGGCGGGCAGGAGGTTCTGTTCGGCGACGGCCACGGAGACCTCGTAGTGGCCGATCTCGACGCCGAAGTTGCCGGCCAGGCCGCAGCAGCCCGCGAGGCGCCGGACCCGGGCACCGCTGTCCGCGAGCAGGCCGGCGTCGCTCTTCCAGCCCAGGACGGCGTGGTGGTGGCAGTGCGGCTGGGCGACGACCTCGACGCCGGTCAGGTCGGGCGGGGTCCAGCCGGGGGTCATGGCGAGCAGCTCGGCGAGGGTGTGCACGGAACCGGCGACCGCGGCCGCGTCCTCGTTGCCGGGGAGCAGCTCGTGGATGTCGGAGCGCAGGACCGCCGTGCAGGACGGTTCGATGCCGACGATCGGCAGGCCCGCCTTGGCGTCGGCGGCGAGCGCGCCGACCGTACGGGAGAGGATCTTCTTGGCGGTGTCGAGCTGGCCGGTGGTGATCCAGGTCAGCCCGCAGCAGACCGAGCCGGACGGCAGCCGCGGCTCGTAGCCGGCCGCGCGCAGCACCCGGACGGTGGCCTCGGCGACCTCGGGCGAGAACGCGTCGGAGAAGGAGTCGGCGAAGAGCACGACGGGCGTACGCGTCTCCGCAACCAAAGGCTTGAACGTGCGCCGGAACGGGCGCCGGGCGAAGGCCGGGATGGTGCGCCGCTTGTCGACGCCGGCCAGCCAGAGGGCGAGCTTGCCCACGCCGGGCACGCGCAGCGCGCCGTTGGCGAGGCGCGGCGTCCAGCCGGCGAGACGCGACCAGAACGGAAGCTTGCCGAGCGAGTAGTGCGAGCGCGGCCGCAGCCTGCCCCGGTAGGTCTGGTGGAGCACCTCGGACTTGTAGGTCGCCATGTCGATGCCGGTCGGGCAGTCGGACGCGCAGCCCTTGCACGCCAGGCACAGGTCCATCGCGTCGTGCACCGACGGGTGGGAGAAGGGCATCTCACCCCGGACGACCTCCTGCAGTACGCGGGCACGGCCGCGCGTGGAGTCCTTCTCCTCCCGGGTCGCGAGGAACGAGGGGCACATGACGCCGCCCGCCGCGGAGTTGTCGGCGCGGCACTTGCCGACGCCGGTGCAGCGGTGCACGGCCTGGGCCAGGTCGCCGCCGTCGTGCGGGTAGGCCATGGCGAGCTGCTTGAGCGGGAACCGGCCGGACGGACGGATGTCGGCGTCGACCGGGTCGGGGTCGACGAGCACGCCGGGGTTGAGCAGGTTGCCCGGGTCGAAGGCGTGCTTGATGCCCTTGAAGAGCGCGATCGCGTCCGGGGAGTACATGTGCGGGAGCAGTTCGGAGCGGGCGCGGCCGTCGCCGTGCTCGCCGGAGAGCGAGCCGCCGAACTCGCCGACGAGGCGGGCTGCGTCGGTGAGGAACTCGCGCAGGACCTTCGTGCCGCCGGGCTGGTCGAGGGGATAGTCGAGCCGTACGTGCATGCAGCCGTCGCCGAAGTGGCCGAACGGTGCCGAGGTCATGTCGTACGAGGCAACTAGCTCGTCGAAGCGGGCCAGGTAGGCGCCGAGCTTCTCCGGCGGCACGGCCGCGTCCTCCCAGCCGGGCCACGCGGGCCGGTCCGACGGCGCGCGGCCCGCCAGCCCGGCGCCGTCCTCGCGGATGCGCCAGAGCCGGGCCTGGGTGGCGGGGTCGGCGACCACGAGCGCGTCCTCGCCGATGCCGTCCGCGGCGAGCTTCGGCGCGCGGGAGAGCACCTCGCCGGCGTCGTCCCCGGCCATCTCGACGAAGAGCCAGGCGCCGCCGCGGGGCAGCGGGGGCACGGCGTCGGCGCCGCGGCGGGCGCGGAGCACGTCGAGCAGCCGGGAGTCGAGGCCCTCGCACGAGGTCGGGCCGTGCGCGACGACGGCCGGGGCGGCCTCGCCGGCGGCCACGATGTCGCGGAAGCCGAGCACGACGACGACCCGGACGGGCGCGTCGACCACGAGCTTCACGGTCGCGCGGGTGATGACGGCGAGGGTGCCCTCGGAGCCGACGAGGGCCTGGGTGGGGTCGAAGCGCTCGGTGCGCGCCTCGGTGACGATGCGTGCCAGCGCGAGCAGCGCGATCCACACGCCGATGCTCGTGATCAGCGCCGGCACCATGTCCTTGCTGCGGCGGCGCAGCGGCTGGAAGGCCACCACGTCGAC
>CAKUMG010001156.1 GCA_934667465.1 uncultured Actinoplanes sp.
AGTACAAGGAGACGGCGCGCGGCGGCCTCGCGGTCAACGTGCTCGAATGCTGAACGTCTGCGTGGTCGGCGCCGGCGCGGTCGGCGGTCTGCTAGGCGGGCGTCTGGCGCTGGCCGGCGTGCCGGTCTCCGCGGTGGCCCGCGGCGCCACGCTCGCCTCGCTCCGTACCCGCGGGTGGTTGGTCGACGACTCCGCGGCGCCGGTCACGGCGGCGAGCGAGGATCCGGCGGACCTGGGCCCGCAGGACGTGGTGATCATCGCGGTCAAGTCGCACCATCTGCCCGGGCTCGCGCCCGCGCTGGCGCCGCTGCTCAAGCCGTCGACCGTGCTGGTCCCGGCGCTGAACGGGGTGCCGTGGTGGTTCTTCCACGGCTTCGGCGGCGCGCTCGCGGGCACGGTGCTGGACGCGACCGATCCGGGCGGCGTGGTGACCGCCGCGCTGCCGCCGGAGCGGGTGCTCGGCTGCGTGGTGCACCTGGCCGCGCGCCAGGCCGCGCCCGGTCACGCCGTGCTGACCGCCGGCCACGAGCTGATCATCGGGGAGCCGTCCGGCTCGCCGACGCCGCGGGCCTCGAGACCGTCTCGGAAGCCTTCGCCGACCGCGCCTACACGCCGGAGGGCACCCTGGTCTCCCGCCGCGAGCCGGGCGCGGTGATCCACGATCCCGCCGTGGTCGCGGCCCGCATGGCGTTCGCGACCCCGTGGGTGGTCCTGCTGCTGCTCGCCGGCGCCGGGGTCGCCTACGCGCTGCGCGGGCGCGACGACGGGCCACCGCGGGCCGGCACGACACCGTCCCCGGCGGTGCGGCTGCCCTCCGCGGCGCCCTCGGCCAACGCGTCGCCGCCGCCCGGGGCGGACCTCACCGGGCCGTTCAACCTGCTGCTGGTGGGCGTCGACACCCGGGTCACCATCCCCGACTGGCGGCCGCACGCCGACTCGATCATGGTGCTGCACGTCGAGGCGGGGCTGCGCAGCGCGTACCTCTTCTCGCTCCCCCGGGACCTGCGGGTCGACATCCCGGCGTTCCCGGCCAACGGGTACGGCGGCGGGCGGCACAAGATCACCGAGGCCATGGCCTACGGGTCGCGGGTCCGCGGGTCCGACAAGGCCGACGTCGCGCAGGGCTATCTGCTGCT
Source organism: uncultured Actinoplanes sp. (assembly GCA_934667465.1). Classification (GTDB taxonomy): domain Bacteria; phylum Actinomycetota; class Actinomycetes; order Mycobacteriales; family Micromonosporaceae; genus Actinoplanes. Next base: position 1,137 of record CAKUMG010001156.1, read on the forward strand.
GGGGCGCACCGTGGCCGCGTACATGGGTCTCAAGAGGTTCGACGCCGGTGCCGTGCTCACGTTCGGCGGGCTGGACAAGTTGACCGACGCCCTCGGCGGCGTCACGCTCACGATCGACCAGCGGGTGCGCTCCGAGCACCGGCAACCCGACGGCAGCGCCCGCCCCCCGCGGCCGGGCGGCAACGGGTATGTCGGCCCGCAGGCCGTCTACCAGCCGGGTGTCCGCAAGCTCACCGGCTGGCAGGCCATCGACTACGCCCGCCAGCGTTACGGGCTGCCGGCCGGCGACTACGACCGGCAGCGGCACCAGCGCCAGCTCGTCCGGGCCCTGTTCGAGCGGGCCGGCCAGGTGGGGCTGACGACCGATACCGCGCGGCTGGGCAGGGTGATCACCGCGCTGGACGACGCGGTGCTGATCTCCGGATACCGGCCGGCCCTCGAATACGCGTACGCGCTGCGGAACCTCGCGCCCTCCCGGATCGTCCCGCTGGCGCTGCCGGGCCGCTCGGTGTTCAACGGCGGCTACATCGGCGAGCAGCTCGACCCGCTCGGCCGGAACTTCCTCAAGGCGCTGGCTGCCGGGCGGCCGGGGCCCTACGTGCGGGCCCATCCGGAGCTGGTCAGTAAGTAGGGCGGTACCCGCCGTTCAGCCACACGTCGAAGAACCCGGTCAGGCTCTGCCCCGCCGCCTCCTCGGCCGCGGTCACGAAGTCGGCGGTGGTGCCGGTGCTGTGCGCGCGCCCGGCCGCCCACCGGTGCAGCAGGCCGAAGAACGCGGTGTCACCGATCCGGCGGCGCAGCGCGTGCAGCGCCATCGCCCCGCGGTCACCCGTCACCGGGGCGAACATCAGCTCCGGGCCCGGGTCCGCGGCCGGGAACGCCTGCCAGGGGAACGTCTCGTAGTGCCCCTGCACCGTCTGCTCGACGGTGGCGCCGCCGTCGTGCTCGATCCAGAGCCATTGCGCGTACGTGGCGAAGCCCTCGCTGAGCCACGAATCCTCCCAATGGCCGGGCGTGACCGACGCGCCGAACCACTGCTCGGCCAGCCCGCGGGCGACCGAGGCCGACGCCTGCGCACCCGTCCTCAGCTCGCGGGTCGCGAAGACCGGCCGGGTCTGCGGAGCGGGCGTGGCCCGGACCGCGCCGTTGTCGACGACCACCGCGCCGTACGCGTCGAACGGGTACGGGCCGAAGCGCCGTTCGAGCCAGTCCGCGATCTCGCCGATCCGGGCCAGCGCGGCCGGCTGCGGGCCCTCCCGCGGCGCGTCCCGGGGCACGGCGGTGACCACGGGCTTGCCGCCGTGCAGTCCCCGGGCCACCCGGTAGTCCCCGACCAGGAAGAACGCGCGGGTGGGCGTCATCGGCGAGAGCTCACTCCAGCGCCACGTCGTCCGGCCGCGGGCGGTGGAGCTGCCC
>CAKUMG010001157.1 GCA_934667465.1 uncultured Actinoplanes sp.
CCCCATCCGAGCGCGCGCCTCGGCCGGGTGGCCTCAGCGCGCGGTGGGGGTGGTGAGCTGCGGGAGCGGCTGGCGGGCGGGTACGTTGAACTCCTCGCGCGCGAGCAGCGGCCGTACGCGTCGCTCGAAATCGGGTGTGACGAACGCGCGCTTCAGCAGGTCCGCGGCGAGCTCGTTGCCGATCGCGCCCATGATCATGGCCTGGTCGAGGGACAGGTAGCGGCGGGCGACCTGACCGGTGCCGACGTCGACGGCGTCGTAGAAGCCACCCCGCCCGTACGCGTCGAAGTCGTTCCGCAGTTTCGCCAGGTTCGTCAGCACCGGGACGCGCGCGTAGGGCAGCGCCAGGAACGCGGCGTGCGGCGTCACCACCCCGTCGCCGTAGTCCGGTTCGGGGCCGGGCGGGCGGCAGTCGCCGAACCCCGCGTCGTAACGGGACCGCTGCACGTCGGACGGGTAGCCGTCGGTGTCCATGCCCAGCGCGTCGACGCCCCAGACCGCATAGCCCCCCGCCGGGTCCGAGGAGGGTGAGAAGCCCCAGTAACCGTACGCCGCGTCGTGCAGCCCGTGCTCGATCTGCGCCGCCACGGTCGCGGGGTGATTGCGGCCCCACGAGCGCGGACCCCACGCCGCCTCGGGCACGAACAGGTCGGGCATCAGCGCCTCGAACATGTCCCCGCCCCAGCTCGGCACGAACGTGATGCCCCGGTACCGGTAGGAACCCTCGTACACGGTCGCACCGAGATGCGTCGTGGTGAAACCGGCCGGCCGCATCTCCTGCCACGCGTAGTCGCACGAGTCGGGCAGCGTCCGCATCGTGTCGAAGTACGCGACCGGCGGGATCTGCCCGGCCCCGATCCCGAGGTACGTGGCGATCCGCGGCTCGGTCACCGTGATGTCGTAGTGGTTGCAGGTGAACCACACCCCGCCCTGCGGCACCGAGCACCCCGGCGGCGCCGTGTCCCAGAACCCGCCCCGGATCAGCCCCCGCGTCCCGATCGGCGTGGCCGCGGCCGGATCGAAGAAGAACCCGAAGTCCATCGGCGCGAGCACCCGGCCGGCCTCGGCCCGCACCTCCGGCAGCGCACCGCGGACCACCCGCAGCGCCGCGGCCAGCCACCCGTTGTCCACGCTGGACAGGAACGGCGTCACGACGCTCCCGTCCTCGGGCCACACCGTCACCACGGCCCCGTCCACCGGGTCGTACCAGTTGTAGAACATCCCCGACGCCCCGTGCCGCTCCAGCCCCGCCAGCGTCCCGAGCGTCCTGCGCACCCGCTCCCGGGCCTCACCCCGCGAGATGATCCCCAGCCGCTCGGCGACCACGGCGGACCACAGGTACCCGCCGATGTTCGTCGGCGAGGTGAACCGCGCGGCGGCCCCCAGATCCCCGCCCACATAGTCCGCCACCAGCCCGGTCCGCCCGTCCGTCATCGCCACCATCGACCGCCACGTGTCGCGCGCATACCCCAGCAGCGCCCGGTCCCCGCCCGCACCACCCCCACCGCCACTCGCCACGGCAGGCTGCGCCCCGAGCAGCAGCACCACGGAGAACACGGCCACGGCCAGGCGTCTCATCAGCGGCTCCCTCGCCCCGGCGCCACACCGGACCCGGCGCCCTCCGACCCCGCGCCCGCATCCCCGCGGGCGCCCTCCGACCCGGCGCCACGCATGCCCGGGCACCGATTTCGCCGCGCCCGACGCTATCGACCCCGCCCGCCCCCGGAAACCCTCGCCGCGGGCCCCTGCGCAGTCTGCGGTTTCCGCCCTTTCGGCCGCCTTCCGCTCCCTGGCGCGGGTCTGCGGGTCCGGTGGTCTGCAGGCCCTCGGCGGGGACACAACCCGACGGAGGCAAATAGCGGTGAGTGCCACCGGATGACTACCCGGCACGAGTACCCGCGTGACCACGACATCGCCCCGCACGCGGGCCATCCTCCAGAACCTCGGCCGCCTCGTCCAGAACGTCTCACCGGCGGCGCCCGCCTACACGCAGCTACCCCTCGACGTGCTCGGCCACCTACTGGAGTACGGCCCCGGCCGGCGGGAGCTTTTCCAGCACACCTGGCGCAAGACCAGGGCGCGGTGCTTCGTAGCCCGCTTCGCCCGCAGGCCGCGGCGGCCGAGCGTATGACCCACGACGCTGTGGCCCCGGACAGTCTTTGACGACGGACCGCGGCCATGACGAACGCGCCTCAGGTGACCTGGTCGGCCAGGGGGAGCGGGCGCAGGGGGGCCGACGCGTGCCCCGGCGTCGGGCGCCGAGGTGCCGGTCCGGGGGAAAGTCGTGCTGCGGACAGGAAGTGACCGCTATCGCCGGGAGGATGGGGGCATGACTGCGACCTGGAAGATCGAACTCGTGCCCGTTCCCGTGACCGACGTCGACCGGGCCAAGGCGTTCTACGAGCGGATCGGCTTCCACGCCGACCATGACGCGCGGGTCGAGGAGGGCCTGCGGTTCGTGCAGCTGACACCGCCCGGGTCGGCCTGCTCGATCGTGATCGGGGAGGGGATCACCGAGAAGACGCCGGGCAGTCAGGAGATCCAGAT
>CAKUMG010001158.1 GCA_934667465.1 uncultured Actinoplanes sp.
GGCTCGTAGCGATCCTCGATGAGGTCCCCGACGACGAGGTCCGCCGGTGGTGGAACAGCAAAGACACGCCCATCCTGAATCGGCTGGTGGCGTCAGCGCCGAGATTCAGACTCGGAACGATCGTGACCGTAGCGGAAGACCAGGAACCAGCCGGGCCCACCCGCCGGGTATTCGACCTGCTGTTCCTACGTGGCACCTGTCCAGAGGACTTCGGTGAGGAAAGCGCCGCAGAGTATGTCTTACCGCGCCTCGACCTTCGCCTTCGGTCGGCGTTGCTCACCGCGTTCTCACCGCACTCGGATGACCTGCCGATGATGGAGGCGGCGCCGCTCAGCGCCCTGTCCGACTTCTTGAACGAGTACGACGGCGCACGGTTGGCAACCTACTCGCCGACGGACGCGACGCCGATATCGTTCGACACCCATCAACCGACGAACCTGTCCGGTTCCGGCAGCGCCTGACAAACGCTGGCGCGAACATAGGCGCTGCCAGATCTGGCCGCGTTCGCGGCCGCAGGCGTGTGTTACTCGCCTGCAGGGATCCACCACACCGGTTCAGCGGAGCGGTGTTTGACGATATCCACGCCGAACGGGTCGAACTCGTCCGTGCTCTCCTGCGCTGAGTATCCGGCTGAGATGAGGATGTCGATGATCGCGTGCTGCATGGCTCGCAGGACGCGGCTGGCGTGCGCTGTGCTGTCCGAGTCGGCACGAGGCCACTCTTCTCGCCGGTCAGGACGTCAATCGTTGACTGCGGTGCGAGCAGCACCAGGTGCAGTCCTTACCACCGGCCATCACCTCCGCGACCACAGGCCGCCGACTCCTTGCACGCCGGCGGTGGCAGCGGCCTCGCCGCCGTCCGGGCCGCCGCGGCCGCGGCCCGCGGGCCCCGCCCGCTGCCAGGTGGGTACCCGGTCCGACGGACACCGCCCAACTGACCACCCCCACGCCGAGCTCGACGCGCGCCACGGCGGCACTGACGAGTCGGCCGAGGCGTGGCCGGCCATCCGCCGACCCGGATCAGGTCGGCCCCACGTCTGACCCGGTGAGGTCTCGCTGGGTCTGATCCGGCCCAAGCGGCTTGAGCTGCTTGGACCAGTTCCCACGAGCCGGCCGTGACCCCTTGTTGTTCCGTGGGTCTGATCCTTTCGGGACCGCGGAGTGTCGTGCGGCGCTGGCCCAGCCTGGTTCGGCACCGGATAGGGCGGTCCGCGAGGATGGGCGAGTGGCCACGGGAAACGATTTGTGTCGGGACAAGATGTTGTTGATCGAGTCGGGCTGCTGGACGGAGCTTCTCGCCTTGGCGGCCCACGGCAGGGCCGAAGATGACGCGGTCGCGGTCGAGGAACGACGCTCGGCCGCGCACGCCTTAGCCGTGATGGGACCGCCGGCCCTGGCTGTGGCCGCGGCCGAGCTTCACCCCGACGACGACCACGGTACTTTTGGCGCGCTGTGGGAAGTGGTCGCCCGCCGGCCGTGGCACGAACTTGCCCCGCACCTGACCCACCCGCGCGTGCGGGAGCTCGTAGCCCAGACCAGGGTTCTGCACGGTGAAGACCTTCGTGGAGTTGTGGAGTCGGAGATTCCGCTGCGGCTGGAGCCGTGGGAGTCCGCTCATTGGGACCCCGAGTGGGACATTCCCGAATACTCGGTGAGCAGCAACAGTAGTAGCGCGGAGTGGTTCTTCCCCAACTGGCTGATTGAAGACCTGCCCGGCGGCGTTCCGTTGCCGCCAGCCACTGTGGAGCCGTTGGAACACCCCGCTGTGCCGGTCCTGAACGGGTTGAACGCCTCCCACAGGCTCATCAGGGCCTATGCCTTACGCGGGACCGCTTGGGAGGGCGCCTCGTCGGTGGCCGCCGACCGGGAGACGTGCCGGGCCGCCGAGGTGCCGTTCGCCTTGGCGTACGGACACCTGGTGCACCTGGCCACCGGCACCGCGCCCTACGCCACGCGTTCCTACACCGGTCAGGCGCTGGGCCGGCTTCGCCTGTGGCGGGCGCTGCGTGTGATGGCCGGTGGCGACCCGGTGCCCGCCTTCGTCGAACGGCTACGGTGCGTTACCTGGCGAAGGCCCGCTGAGCACATGAACCACCTGAATCTGGCGATGGAGGACCCCGCCCAAGGAGTGACCTGGGCCCTCACTGCCGAGGCCACCGATTAGATCCCCGGAGCAGTGGGCTGGAGTTACGGAGCAGTAGGCATAGCTCGGGATGGTCCAGGTGGCATGCACATGACAGACCGCCCGCTCCGCGGGCCCGTGCGCATCGCGGGCCGGGGAGGCGGGCTTTGTCAGGCGGGCGGGGGTTGCCAGAACGGGTCGTCGCCGTCGTCGGCCAGGCTTGCGTGCGCGGCCCGGACCCGGGCGCGGGCCCGGCGGCGTGCCGGGACGGCCCGCAGGGCCGCGATCGGGCGCGGCAGCAGCACGGCCAGCAGCAGCGCCACCAGCAGGCCCGCCCCGGCGCTCAGCAACACCCGGCTCAGCGTGCCCATCCCGCTGGGCGGCGCCTCGGCCACGGTGTTCACGCCGGCGGTGTCGGGCAGCGGC
>CAKUMG010001159.1 GCA_934667465.1 uncultured Actinoplanes sp.
GTGTGGCAGGAACCCGGGCTCGCCCGCCGCTACCCCGCCTATCTGCGCGCCATGCACGGCGTGATCCGCACGTCCGTACCGCTGATGGAACTGGCCGCCGCCCGCTGCGCCGGCCTGCCCGCCGGTGACCCGGTCGCCCGGCCGCTGCGGGCCTACCTGCTCGAGCACATCGAGGAGGAGCGCGGGCACGACGACTGGCTCCTCGAGGACCTCGCCGCGCTGGGCGAGCCGTGGGACCCGGCGCGCGACGTGCCGTCACCGGCGGTCGCCCGGCTCGCCGGTGCGCCGTACTACTGGGTGCGCCACCACCACCCCGTCGCGCTGCTCGGCTACATCGCCGTGCTGGAGGCCAACGCGCCGTCGCCCGGGCTCGCCGGCCGGCTGGCCGCCGCGGGGGTGCCCCGGGCGGCGACCCGCACCGTACGGGAGCCTGCCGAGCTCGACACCGGGCACGCCGAGGAGCTGCTGGGCCTCGTCGACGCCCTCGCGCCGGACCCGGGACAGTCCCGGGCGATCACCACCGGCGCGCTCAGTGCTGCGGAGGCGCTCATGGCGCTGTTCGCGGAACTTGCCCACGCCCGCTGAGAGGGGACCTCCATGTCCGACCCACTACCGCCGCTGGACCAGCTCGCCGCAAACGGATTCCCGGTGGACTCGCTGCCCGCCGAGCAGCGGGAGGTTCTCGGCGACCTCAGCCAGGAGGAGCTGACGCTGCTGATCGGCATCAAGACCCGGCTCGACGAGGTGGGCGACGAGGTCGTGGCGCACAGCGAGATCGCGGGCGCCGCGCTCTTCTGAGCGCGGCGACGAGGGGGAGTGGGCATCGTGACCTGCACGTCCTGCACATCACCGGCGCCGCCCGGCGCGCGGTTCTGCCCGCAGTGCGGCGCGAAGCTCACCCCCGCCGCCGACGCGGGCCAGGAACGCAAGCTCGTCACCGCGGTCTTCTGCGACCTGGTCGGCTCGACCGAGCTGTCCGAGCGGCTCGACCCGGAGACGCTGCGCGGCGTGACCCTGCGCTACTTCGCGGCCATGCGCGAGCCGATCGAGCGCTACGGCGGCACCGTGGAGAAGTTCATCGGCGACGCCGTGATGGCCGTGTTCGGGGTGCCGGTCATGCACGAGGACGACGCGGCCCGCGCCGTGGCCGCCGCGCACGGGATGCGTACGGCGCTGGGTGAGCTCAACGCCGCCCTGGAGGGGGAGCTGGGGATCCGGCTCGGCATCCGGATCGGTGTCCACACCGGATCGGCGGTCACCGGCACCGACGTGTCGCTGCGGCAGGCCCTGGTGTCGGGGCAGACGGTGAACGTGGCGGCGCGGCTGCAGGGCCGGGCCGCGCCGGGGGAGATCCTGCTGGGGGAGCGGACCCGGCGCGAGGCCGGACCGGTGGCCCGGGTGGAGCCCGCCGGGCCGCTGCGGCTCAAGGGCGTCAGCGAGCCGGTGGTCGCGTACCGGCTCCGGGGCCTGGGTGACGACGCCCCGGAGCTGCGGCGCCGGTTCGACGTGCCGTTCACGGGCCGGGAGCGCGAGCTGGCGGACCTGGACGCGGCGCTGGCCGGCGTCGCCGCGGCCGGGGCGGCGCGGCTGGTGACCGTGTACGGCGAGGCGGGGATCGGCAAGACGCGGCTGCTGCGCGAGTGGCGGGACCGGCAGCCCGGCACGGTCGCGGGTGGGACCGGGCGCTGCCGCCCGTACGGCGAGCACGGCAGTCTCGCGCCGCTGGCCGACGCCGTCCGCCCGCTGGCGGTGGCCGGGACCGCCCCGGAGGTGACCGCGGTGCTGGAGGGCGGGCTGCTGCGCGACGGCACCCCGGGCCCGTCGCTCGAGGCCACCGCGGCGGCCCTGCAATCCCTGCTCGCTCGGCAGCACCGGCCGGTGGTGCTGGTCCTCGACGACGTCCAGTGGGCGAGCGAGCCCCTGCTGGACCTGGCCCAGCGCCTCGGCGCCGGCGCCGGGCCCGCCCTGATCGTCTGCCTCGCCCGGCACGACCTGCTCGACCGCAGCCCCGAGCGGGCCGGCGCCTGGCAGCTCGGCGGACTGTCACCGCAGGAGTGCGCCACGCTCGCCGCGTCACTGACCGGCGGTGACACCCGGTACGCGGACCAGGCGGGCGGTAACCCGCTGTATCTGGAGCAGCTGTGCGCGGCCGGGGCCGAGGCGGGCCCGCGGGGCACCCTGCCGCCGACGCTGGAGGCCCTGCTCGGCGCGCGCGTCGACGCCCTGCCGCCCCGGGAACGCCGCACCCTGGAGACCGCTGCGGTGTGGGGCAACGAGTTCCACGCCGGCGACCCCGCCGCGCTGGCCGGCCTCGTGCGGCGCCGCATGATCGAGAAAACCGGCCCGGGCGCCTACCGGTTCGGCAACGGGCTCCTGCGCAGCGCGGTCTACCAGGCGATGGCCAAGGCCACCCGGGCGCGCCGGCACGAGCAGGCCGCCGACACCCTCGCGGCCGACGACGGCCCGCCCGCGGCGGTCGGCACCCACCTGGAACGCGCCTACCGCCTGCGGCGCGAGCTCGGCGGCGCCGGCGACGACCTGCGGACC
>CAKUMG010001160.1 GCA_934667465.1 uncultured Actinoplanes sp.
CCACCGTTCCCGGCCTCTACGCCGCCGGGGACGTGGTGCGCGGCCTCAACCAGATCGTGGTGGCGATGGGCCACGCCGCCATCGCCGCCAGCTCGGCCCCGAGCGCGTCGCGAATGTGCGGCGGCGCGTGCGGCTCCAGGTGCGTCGCCGGCACGCGCAGCACGCCACCGCACCGGCACCGCGCCCCGAAGCCATGCGCGTCCCGGCCGACGAGCCGGGCCGGCAGGAGGAACGGCGAACGGCCGCCACCGCGACATCCGGTGGCGGCCGGGAAATCCGGCGGGCGACGTCAGCCGCGACCCGGGCGACGGCCGTAGAACCGGCGGCCGCTGCCACCGTTGCCGGAACGCGGGCCGCTGCCCACACCGGCCAGGTACAGCGAGAGCAGCAGCAGGCCGAGCGACGCGAACGTCGGGAAGTTGATCAGATCCGTGGACCGGACGTCCAGGAGGTCGAGAAGCAGGTAGATGCCGAACACGACAGCCGCGGCGATCGCGAGCATGAGAGCCTCCATCAGGGGGGTGAGAGCACTGTGGTGCTGATACCCCCCTGGGGCTCCGCCGCAAACCGGGGCCGGCGTGCCACGAGATAGAGCGGCGCCGCTGCGGCCAGCGCCGCGGCCCCGACCAGGATCGCCGGCACCACGCCCGCGCCCCCGGCGATCGCGGTCAGCACGATCAGGCCCAGGGAACCGGCCGGCCGGGCGACCATCGAGTTGAGCGACAGCAGGCTGGCCCGGTAGGGACCCTCGACCTGCCGGTGCAGCAATCCGTTGTGGACCGGGTTCGCGGCGCCGTGCACGGTGTAGCAGAGGACGAAGGCCGCCACGACGCCCACCGGGCCGGCGAACAACGCCATGCCGGCCACGGTCACGCCCTGCAGCACGCGCAGCACGAAACCGGTCCAGGGCGCTCCGATCCGGCGGCTGAGCAGCGGCACCAGGGCGGCGCCGGCGGCCGACGCGAGCCAGGCCACCGAACCGACCGGGCCCATCAGGGCGGAGGCGTCGTCCGGGTCGCCCAGGACCTCGGCGAGCCGGACCGGGGTCAGGCTCTCGAACGCGACCATGCCGAAGCCCCAGAACAGCTCGACGGCCACGAGCGCGACGATGACCCTCGAGCGCCGGAGCAGGCCCACGGCGCCGGCGATGGCGCGCGGAACCCCCCGTACGGAAGCCAGCAGCGCAACCGCTCCCCGGGCCTGCCGCTCCTCCGTCATCAGCACCCCGACGGCGATCAGCGTCACCGCCTGCGCCGCCAGCGCGACGAAGACGGGCAGGCTCAGCGCCGACACCGCGCCCAGCGGCCCGAGCAGGACGACACCCCCGGTGACCAGCGCTCCCGTGGCGATCGCGAGCCCGGTCACCGCGCCGCTGCGGGCGAGCCCGGTCTCGATGTCGGCGTGTTCGTCGGCGGCGAGCGCACGATCGACGTACCAGGCCTCAAGGGGTCCGCTGTCGAGCGCGCGGTAGATGCCCTGCATCGCGAAGTAGGCGGCGAACACGGCCACGGAGCCGGCAAACGTCAGCAGCACCAGCGACGACAGCTCGATCGCGGCGGCGAGCAGCAGCACCGGGCGCCGGCCGATGGCGTCGGAGAGCCCGCCGGTGGGCAGCTCGAGCAGCAGCACGATCAGGCCCTGCAGCGCGGCGGCCGACCCGAGCTGGGCCAGCGACAGCCCGCGTTCCAGCGGCAGCAGCACCGAGACGGGGATCAGCACCCCGACCGGCAGCCAGCGCAGGGCGACGAGGGCCAGGAACCGGCGGCGCGCCTGGGCGGCGGTCACTTGCCCTCCCCCTGGTACGGGAAGCCGTAGACGTACAGGAGGACGCGACGCGCCTCCGGGCCCGGGCCCACCTGCCGGTAGCGCTCGACGACCTGGGCGATCTCGTCGTTCATCGCGCCGAGCTGCCCGGCGGAGAGCTCGAGCTGGAAGTCGGAGAACCCGGCGGCGTCGCGCCACTGCGGCTCGGCGTCGCCGCGGACCCGGTGCCACGCCTCGGCCTGCTCGTTGAAGATCCGCAGCCAGTGACTCTCCATCCACTCGGCCGCGGCGGTCGCGTCGGGATCGCCGGCATAGTCGCCGGGCTGCCAGCTGCTCACCCGGTGCGCCGAGCGCCACCACCGCTCGCGCCCGCGCCCGGCCCCGTCCTCCTCGGCCACCAGACCGACCGCGGCGAGCTGCCGCAGGTGGTAGCTCGTCGCGCCGGTGTTGGTCCCGAGCGCCTCGGCCAGCCTGGTCGCGGTCGCCGGCCCGTCGATCCGCAGCTGCCCGAGCAGCCGCGCCCGCAGCGGGTGGGCGAGCACGCGGATCTGCTTCGCGTCGAGGTGCACCTTGTCCGGTTCCACGAGTTGCACAATACTTGTGCACAGAAATTGTGCAACTGTCTCGGGCGGACCTGGCACACTGCGGAGATGATCGATGTACGCATGGCGGGCCCCGCCGACGCCGCCGAGCTCATGCGCCTGCGCACGGTGATGATGGCGGGCCTCGGCCGCGACACGACCCCGGGGCCGTGGCTCGCGACGGGCGCCCGCCTGCTGGCC
>CAKUMG010001161.1 GCA_934667465.1 uncultured Actinoplanes sp.
TCGCCGGAGTTCCGCCCCCGCGCCCTCTTCGAGCGCTTCAACATCGAGGTGCTCACGACCACGGACGCCGCGGCGGCGTAGATCATCGTCGACACGTCGAAGCCGACCGAGCCGATCTCCACCGGGCCGAACAGCAGCACCAGGCTGGCGAGCAGGCCCACGGCCAGCAGCACGAGGCCCGGGTACAGGAACAGCCACTTGGGCGAGAAGATCAGCAGGAAGCGCAGGTGGCGCCAGCCGTCGTGCCAGGACCGCAGGTGCGGCGGCCGGGACCGCCCGTCCTTGCTCAGCGTGGTCGGCACCTCGACGATCGGCAGCCCGGTGGTCAGCGCGACCGCCTTGGCCGTGCCCGTGGCGGCGCCGCCCCCGACGCTGAGCAGCAGGTCGGCGCCGAGTTCCGCGGCCCGCCCGCGTGCCTTCTCGGCCACCTCGACGGGCACGTGGCGGCGGACCTCGTCGACGTGGCCCGCGACCGGCAGGCCGCCGGCCAGCTCGCCGAGCAGGGCGCGGCCGTGCGCGCCGGCGACGAGCAGGACCCGGCGGGCGGCGTGGCGTTCCAGTTCCTCCGCCAGCCTGGTCCGGAACACGCCCGCTCCGAAGATCACGTGCTGGGCGTGGCCCCGGCGGTCGAACGTGAGCGGCGCGGCCATGCGACCTCCCTCGCCTGAGGAACCCCGGGCATCCACTGTGGCGAATCCCGGAGATCTACTCAACAGCCGGGATCTGTCGGATTCGCTCGGGAGGCGGGGCGGCGGCGCCACGGTTACGGTGGGGCGTGACGGATACGGGGGTCGGGCTGCGGTCCGCGCGGGGGCCGGTGCTGGCCGCGGTGATGGTGTCGACGACGCTGATCGCGCTGGAGGCGACGGTCATCGCCACGGCGGTCCCGTCGATCGTGGCGGATCTGGGCGGCTTCTCGGAGTTCCCGTGGCTGTTCTCGACGTACCTGCTGGCGCAGGCGGTGGCCGTACCCGTGTGTGGAAAGCTCTGTGATCTCTTCGGCCGCAAGCCGGTGATCCTGGCCGGCATCGGGCTGTTCCTGGCCGGGTCGATCGGCGGCGGCGCGGCCTGGAACATCGGCGCGCTCATCGCGTTCCGGGTGGTGCAGGGGCTGGGCGCGGGGGCGATCATGCCGGCGACCGTGACCGTCGTGGGCGACCTCTACACGGTCGTGGAGCGCGCCAAGGTGCAGGGCTATCTGGCGAGCGTGTGGGCCGTGGCGTCGCTGGTCGGGCCGGCGCTCGGCGGCGTGTTCAGCGAGTGGGTGTCGTGGCGCTGGATCTTCCTGGTCAACATCCCGCTCTGCCTGGCCGCCGCGGCGACGATCTGGTTCCGCTTCGACGAGCGGTTCGACCGCGGGCGGCCGGATGTCGACTACCGCGGCGCGGTGCTGCTGACCGGCGGGCTCACGTTGGTCATGCTGGGTGTGCTGGAGGGCGGGCAGGCCTGGGGGTGGGCTTCGCCCGCGAGTTTCGCCGTCCTGGGCGGGGGCGTCGCGCTGCTGCTCGCCTTCGGCCTCGCGGCGCGGACGGCACCCGAGCCGGTGCTGCCGCTCTGGATCTTCCGCAACCGGCTGCTGGTGGCGACCGGCGTGACGTCGGCCGGGGTGGGTGCGATCCTGCTGGCGCTGACCTCGTACGTGCCGACGTACGCGCAGACGGTCCTCGGCCAGGGGCCCCTGGTCTCCGGGTTCTCGCTGGCCACGCTGCTGCTCGGGTGGCCGCTCGCCGCCAGCCAGTCGGGCCGCGTCTATCTGCGGCTGGGGTTCCGCGGGTGCGCCCTGATCGGCGCGGTAGTGGTGCTCGCGGGCACCCTGCTGCTGCTCCGCCTCGACACGCGGTCCAGCGTGGCGGAGCCCGCGATCTACTGCCTGCTCATCGGGCTCGGGATGGGCCTCACCGCCCCGGCGATCCTGGTCGCCGCCCAGTCGAGCGTGGGCTGGTCGGACCGCGGCGTGGCGACGGCGAGCACGATCTTCCTGCGGTCGCTCGGCAGCGCGATGGGGGTCGCGGTCTTCGGCGCGGTCGCCAACGCCATCATCGGCCCCGCCTCCACCGACCCGGCCCGGGTGGCGTCGGCCGTCCACCACATCGCCGCCGGCCTGGTCGGCGTGGCGGTCGTGATGCTCGCGATGGTGGCGCTGATGCCGCGCGGGGACCGTCCGGCCTGACCGGCCCCCGCGTGCGCCGGCTCAGAACTCGCAGCCCACCAGGATGTCGCCGGCCGGGAACGGGGTGACGCACCGGTCCGCGTCCTCGCCGCCGTCGAGCAGGTTGGGGACGGTCCAGGGCTGCGGGCCGACCTGGTCGATGGTGAGCGTGTCGTCGCCCGGCCCGCCGTAGACCTGGGAGCCGCCGTCCCAGGCGGTCAGGGTGTCGTCGCCGCCGAGGCCGTACACGGGGACATTCGTGCTGCCGCCGTCCAGGACGTTGTCGGCGGCGTTGCCGGTGAGGCTGCCCATCCCGGCGCTGTGTGTGGTGCCCTCGAAGTCGGTCGCCACGGCGTCACCCGCGTTCGGGCCGGTGTGGAGCTCCGA
>CAKUMG010001162.1 GCA_934667465.1 uncultured Actinoplanes sp.
CCGTGGAGGGGCCGGACAGGTGGAGCAGCGAGACCAGCGGCACCACGGCCAGCAGCCCGAGGACGCCGACCGCGCCCGCGCCCACCCAGGTCGCCGTGTGCAGCCGGGCCAGCACCGCCTTGCGGTCCCGCGGATTGGCGCCCAGCGTCAGCGCGGCCGAGGTCTGCAGCCCGGTGGCCGGGACGACGCCGATGAACATGACCCCCAGCAGGGCGGCCAGCTCGCCTAAGGCCTCCGGCGCCAGGATGCGCGCCGCCACCACCGTCATGACGTAGGCGAGCCCGTTGACGCCCAGCAGCGCCAGCGAGACCAGCGCGGCCGGCACGGCGTTACTGGCCCGCTGCCGGGGCGTCCACCTCGACGAACTGTGGCTCGATCACGACCTGGGCGGGGACGACACGATCTGGCCGGTCGTCGAGCTGCTCGAACGGGCCGCGTTCGACGGCGCGCCGTTCGACATCGGCACGATCATCGTGCACTCCGCCAATCCCCCGGGCGCGGCGAAGGTCGCCCAGGCGCTCGGGCGCTGGGGATACCGGGTCCGGGTCCGGGCCGCCGCGGAGGACCTCGGCTACCGGGATTGACGCGCCCCGAATCAACCGGCAGTGTCAATGTGGTGACCGAAGGTGAGCGCAAGGACGCGGTTCGCCCCGTCGTCCGGGTGGCGTGCCCACCGGGGTACACCGCCTGGCTAATCGGCGCGCCCGGACTCCTGGCCGGCGCTCACGGCCTTACGAGCGACCTCGGTGCCACCACGGACCTGCCGTCGCCGGATGGGAGCGTGGCGCTGCCCCCGGCGTTCAGCCCGGCCGGCCTGACCCCGATCATCGCCCGCAGCGCCGGCGATGCGCACGACCCGCTCGGCCGCCGCGTCACGACCGGCGTCCTGCACGTGCTCGTCGGCGGCGCGTCCGTGTCCCAGCAGGTCACCCACATCGTCGCCGCCCGCCGCACGGCCTGGGGCGACGACGTCCTGAGCCGCCTGATGCTGCACGGACGCCCCACCTTCGAGCTGGTCACGGCGAACATCGCCCTGCTGCACGCCACGTTCGAAGCCACCGCCCGCCTGATCACGGACAGCGTCCAGGCCCTGCTCCGCCGCCCCACCGCCTGGCGCCGCCTCTGCGCCGACCCGGCCCTGGCCCCGGCCGCCGCGGACAGCACCCTCCGCCACCTCGGCGTCGACCTCCCCGTGATCCGCCGCGCCCGCCACGACCTCACCATCGCCGGCCAGCACATCGCCGCCGGCGACTTCGTGGCCGCAACCGCCCCTTCCGAGGACCTGACACCGGTACGGGCCCGGTCGATGCGCCAGCTCGCCCTGCTCCAGCTCACCGTCACCCTCGAACGCCTGGCCTCCCACCGCCCGGTCCCCGCGATCGCCCTCTCCCGCCCGCCACGCGGCTTGTCGTAGCGCGGCTTGTCGTAGGGAGGCCGTGGAACGGCAGGCTGCGGGCGGGGCGGAGCGCCGGCAATCGCCCGCCCCGCCCGCAGCGTCGGCGCCGGGCCGCGGCGGGGTCACGACGGTCCGAGCCCGGACACAGTCTGCGCTCGTCTTGTTACAGCTCCGCTAAGTGGCGCGCATCCCGGCTGGGCTAAGTTGCGCGCATGACGTTCTCGATCGTGGGGCGCTCGGCCGATGGGCGGGCGCTCGGGGTGGCTGTGGCCAGCAAGTTCCTGGGAGTCGGTGCGGCGGTGCCGGCGGCGCTCGCCGACGTCGGTGCGGTGGCGACCCAGTCGTACGCGAACCTGGCCTACCGGCCGCAGGCGCTCGCGCTGCTGGGCACCGGGGTCGCGGCGCCCGAGACCGTGGCGGCGCTGATCGCCGGGGACGCCGGGCCGGTCGATCACCGGCAGGTCGGGGTGGTCGGGCCGGCCGGCGACGGTGCGACGTTCACCGGTGAGGCCTGCCACGCGTGGGCGGGCGGTACGGCCGGGGACGGCTATGCGATCCAGGGCAACATGCTCGCCGGGCCGCAGGTGGTGGCGGACATGCGGGCGGCGTGGCTGGCCGGCACGGCGACGGAACGGCTCGCCTACCGGCTGCTCGACGCGCTGCGCGCCGGCGACGACGCGGGCGGGGACCGGCGGGGGCGGCAGAGCGCGGCGCTGCTGGTCGTCGCGAAGGGCATGGGCTACGGCGGCACCAGCGACGTGCTCGTCGACCTGCGCGTGGACGATCACCCGGCGCCGGTCGCCGAACTGACCCGGCTGCTGGGGTTGCACAGCCTGTACTTCGAGCGGCCCGACCCGGCCACGCTGCTCCCGCTCTCCGGCGAGCTCGGCGACGAGGTCCGCGAGCGGCTCGCCGCCGCCGGCCACGAGGCGGCCCCGGGCGCGGCCGCGCTGGACGAGGCGCTGGCGTCCTGGGCCGGCGTCGAGAACCTGGAGGAGCGCATCGTCCCGGGCGCGATCGATCCCCTGGTGCTGGCGCAGCTGCGGGCTGAACCGAGAGCCGAGCGGACCTCCTCTCGCAGCGCGGCGGGCAGCGGGGCGTAGCCGAGCCGGGCCGCGTCCCGCTGCCCCGCCTCGCCG
>CAKUMG010001163.1 GCA_934667465.1 uncultured Actinoplanes sp.
GACAACAACGGCGGCGGCGACAACAACGGCGGCGGCGACAACAACGGCGGCGGCGGCGACACCGGCGGTGGCGACAACAACGGCGGTGGCGGCGACAACGGCGGTGGCGACGGCGGGAGCGACGCGTCGAAGTCGATCACCGCGAAGATCGACCCGGCAGCCGGCGCGCTCGTCATGAGCGTCGACCCGCAGGACCGCGCGGTGACGCTGCCGGTCGCCGAGCTGGCGGCCACCGGCGACCGCTGGGAGAGCAGCGGCGCGCTCAAGCCGGTCACGGTGACCGACACCCGGTCCGGTCAGCCGGGCTGGAGCGTCTCGGGCCAGGTCGGCGACGGCTTCGTCACCGGGGACGGCGCCCGGTTCGCCGGCAGCGCCCTCGGCTGGACCCCGTCGATCACCGCCCAGGGCCCGCAGCAGGGCGTCGTCGCCGGCCCGGTCGCCACCCCGGGCGAGACCGGCCTCGGCTCCGGCGCCGTGCTCGCGACGGCCCCGGCAGGGCAGGGCCGCGGCACGGCGAAGCTCGATGCCGGGCTCCGCCTCAGCGTCCCCACCGAGACCGGCCCCGGCGTCTACACCGGCACGCTCACCCTCACCGCGATCTGACACCCAGGACGTGAAACCCATGACTCCGTACGCCTGGCGTCTGCCCGCGGTCGCCGCCGTCCTCATCCTCACCGCCCAGCCCTCCACAGCAGCCCACGCCGCCCCCGCCGACAGCCCCGCCCCCGGCGGGAGCGCGCCCGTGACCGCCGACGGCGCCGACCTGATGTCCGTCTCGCTCGCCGGCGACCGGCTGTCCGTGCGCTTCCGCGACGCGCGCCAGGCAGCCACCGGAGCCCAGGGCGCGGACCCGACCGCCCTCACCCTCGGCACCGCGGGCGGCCTCACGGCGGCCGTGCCACCCGGACCCGCGTACGGCTTCCTCGGCGAGCCCGGCAAGCCCGTCTGGTCGCTGTCCCAGGGCGGCTCGAACTTCCCGTCCCTCGACCTCACCGGCGTCCGCCCCGGCACGGTCGAGGGCGGCACTGTCGGCCTGGAACTGGTCTCGGCCGAGGGCCCCGGTGACTTCGCGATGTACACGGTGGACCGCTGGGGCAAGCCCACTGTCCTGATCGACAGTGACGGCACCACGAGCACTCGTCTCCCGGCCGGGAAGCGCCTCGGCGGCGTGGCCTGGACGTTCGACGCCGCCGGCGACTACCGCCTGACCTTCGCCACCTCCGCGACCACCGGCGGCAAGAACCTGACCGGGACCACCACGTACGCGGTGCAGGTCCCGGAACTCCCGGAGCAGGCGCCCCCGGCAGCCGCCGCCCCGCAGGAGAACCGCGCCCAGAGCGCCCAGCGTCAGACCACCCAGCAGCAGGCGGCGCCGCAGCAGAAGGAAGCGCAACAGGGGAAACAGCAGGCGACCACGCAGGCCAAGCGCAAGGTGATCAGCGACGGTCACGTCGACATGGGCCCGCAGCTCACCGGCGACACCCTGCGCATCAAGATCAAGGACGACGCCGCGAGCCCGCCGCAGTGGCTCGAACTGGCGGACGTGCTGCTCAAGGTGACCGACAAGGCGAAGATCCCCGTCCCGTCCGGCGCGGGTTACGCGTTCCTCGGCAAGACCGGCGACCAGGTGTGGATGCTGCCGCAGACCCAGCAGTCCGGGATCGTGTGGCCCGGCTGGAACACCCAGCACGAGTCGATCACCGGCGGCGTCAGCGGCACCGTCACATGGACGCTCAAGGGCGTCACCGGCCCGGGCGACTTCGCGCTGTTCCTCACCAACTCGTTCGGCGCCCCCGAGGTGCTGTTCGACTCGGGCAAGCCGCTGCCGCAGAAGCTGGCGATCCCGCTGAACACCCACGCCCACGGCAACTGGGCCTTCGGCAAGGCCGGGACCTACCAGCTCGCCGTACAGATGGATGCCAGAACCAAGTCCGGCCGGACCGTGACCGACACCCGCACCCTGACCATCGCGGTCGGCGACGCCACCAGCACCGACGTCCCGGCCGGCAATGACGGCGGCGGTGACGCCCCCGCGGAGAAGGGCGGCGCCGCGGACAAGAAGGACACCGCAGCGGCCGGCTCCGGGAAGACGAGCAGCGGCTCGCTGGCCAAGACGGGCGCCAACATCGCGACGGTGATCGGCGCGGGCGCGCTGCTCGTCCTCGTCGGCATCGCCGCCGTCCGGCTGGGCCGCCGCCGGAACCCGACCCCGTGAAAAGCGTGCGAAGGCCAGGCCCCGTGAAAAGCGTGCGAAGGCCAGGCCCCGTGAAAAGCGTGCGGAAGACGGCAGTGGCGGCCGTGGCACTGCTGGCGCTGAGCGCGTGCGAGACACCGCAGACCTTCACCCGTACGGAGGGAAGAGTCCAGGTCGTCGCCACCACGGGCATCCTCGCCGACCTGGTGCGCAACGTCGGCGGCGACCGGGTCGTCGTCGACTCCCTCGTGCCGGACAACGCCGACCCGCACGTGTACGAGCCGACGCTGCGCGACGTGCGCAACACCGTCTACGCGGACCTGGCGTTCAGCAACTACCTG
>CAKUMG010001164.1 GCA_934667465.1 uncultured Actinoplanes sp.
GCCCATGTGTCGCCGCGGCCCATGTGTCGCCGCGGCCCTCGTATCGCCGCGGCCCATGTGTCGCCGCGGCCCTCGTATCGCCGCGGCCCATGTGTCGCCGCGGCCCGTTCGGTGGGGCGGTGGCGGGGTGGGTCAGAGGGCCGCGCCGGGGTCGTGCGGGGGGACCGTGTGGACCAGGGCGGCGCCGGGGTGACCCGCCGGGGCATACCACGGGGTGAAGGCGACCGCGGTGACCAGGATCAGGCCGAGCAGTGCCAGCGCGAGCACGATGGCGAGCTCGCGGCGTGCGGACACGGGCTTCATGCAGGGCCTCCTGGGGTGCCGCCGCGGGATTCCCTCTCAGAGTGGACCCCGGCGCGACTCGGCGCAGTCACTCTTAAGACGCATCAGGACGCCGTTTGGTTGCACAGGCTCTCAGGAAAGCCACAACGGCAGGGGCTACCGTAATGCGATGGAAATCGTGTACCCCCCGATCGTCGGGCTCGCGAAGACGATGTTCCGCGTGCTCGACATGAAAATCCGGGTCGACGGCGCGCATCATGTCCCCGCGAGCGGCGGGGCGGTGCTCGCCAGCAACCATGTCAGCTACCTGGACTTCATCTTCTGCGGCCTCGGCGCCCAGCCGGCCGGCCGGCTGGTGCGGTTCATGGCCAAGAAGTCCGTCTTCGACCACAAGTTCAGCGGCCCCCTGATGCGCGGCATGCGGCACATCCCGGTGGACCGCCGGGCCGGCAGCGGCGCGTTCCGCGAGGCCGAGAAGGCGCTGCGCCGCGGCGAGGTGGTCGGCGTCTTCCCCGAGGCCACCATCAGCGAGTCGTTCACCGTCAAGGGGCTCAAGTCCGGCGCCGCGCGACTCGCCCACGGCGCCGACGTGCCGCTGATCCCCATGGCGGTCTGGGGTCCGCACCGGCTCTGGACCAAGGGGCGCAAGAAGGAGCTGACCAAGCGCCACGTCCCGGTCATCATCAAGATCGGCGAGCCGATCCCGGCCGCCGAGGGCGGCAACGCCGACGCCACCACCGTCGTGCTCAAGCAGCGGCTGAGCGAGCTGCTCGACGCGGCGCAGCGCGAATACCCTGAGCAGCCCGCGAACCCGGAGGAGAAGTGGTGGCTGCCGGCTCACCTGGGCGGCACTGCCCCGCGCCCCGAGGACGTCGGCGGCACCGCTCGGCTGCAGACCTCCGCGGACAACTGAGCTTCTGCGCGGTCGGCTGCCGCGGTGGCGGGGCGATGACGGCGTGCCAGAGCGATGACGGCGTGTCGCCCGAGGACTGCGCCGACAGAAGCACGTGACGTCGGCTGAAAGCTCGGACGATTACGCGGCATGACACGCCGGTGATCGAACCCGGCGGGACCTGGTCCGGCCGAGCGGCACACGGCACGCTGGTCCTCGGCTCGCGCGGCACGCTGATCCTCAGCTTGCGCGGCACGCTGGCTTTAGCTCGCGCGGCACGCTGATCCTCAGCTTGCGCGGCACGCTGGCTTTAGCTCGCGCGGCACGCTGATCCTCGGCTCGCGCGGCGAAGGCGCGGCGGGTGGTCAGCGGGTGGCGCCGGGCCCCGGATCGGGGCCTGAAAAAAGCGGCGGCGCCGGCACCCGAAGGTACCGGCGCCGGTCAGCTCTAGGGCTGCGCTCAGACGGAGCGGATGTTCGCGGCCTGCGGGCCCTTCTGGCCCTGGGTGACCTCGAACTCCACGCGCTGGTTCTCCTCCAGGCTGCGGTAGCCCGACATCTGGATCGCGGAGAAGTGGGCGAAGACGTCGGCGCCGCCGTCGTCAGGGGTGATGAACCCGAAGCCCTTGTCCGCGTTGAACCACTTCACAACGCCAGTAACCATGCTCGTCTCCTCGACGGTCGATCGTTCCGGGCCATTATGGACCGAAACGAGGTGGTAAGGCCCGCTTGTCACGGGTCTCGTGTCGCCGTACTGATCGCCCGTACCGGAGAAACCCGGGTTACGACAAAGAGCGCCCTGGGCAGACGAACCCCACAGGCGCTCCTGAGTACTTGGGAACCAAACTGACAACGTGTGGAGCGTAGCACGGAAGGGGAGGCATGACCGTGATAGGCGTGGGTTTGGCACAGCAGCTCAGGAGTGCCGGGTTGGCCTGGAAGCCCGCCCCCGGTGACCGGTTCGCGATCCCCGATCGGGACCTCGACGAGGACGTCTTCGTGCTGAGCAACATGACGATCCAGGTCCACTCGCTGCCCGAGGGGCGCATGATCGGCTTCAACGGCACCACCGAGTGGGCGCTGGACGACGTGGAACTCGAGGAAGCGCTCTGGCTGCCCCGCGAGGATCAGCTCCGCGAGCTGCTCGGCGGCACGTTCCAAGCCCTCCGGCGCGCCGACCCGGGCTGGGCAGTGGACATCACCCTGCTGGGCGAGGACCGCACCTTCACCGCAGAACTGCCCGAACAGGCGTACGCGGCCGCCCTCCTGCACCTCCTCTCCGCCGCAGGCCTGTAACGCCCTCCGCCACGACCGGGGCGTGCTCAGCCCGAGCGACGCAGGCGAGCGTGAACCACGAGCC
>CAKUMG010001165.1 GCA_934667465.1 uncultured Actinoplanes sp.
ACGGTGGCCCGCGCGTTCGGCGGCTATGCCACAGTCGCACTGTCGAACGCGAACCTCTACGACGCCACCGCCGCCCTGGCGCGGCAGATGCAGGCGGCCATGGCGAGCCGGGCGGTCATCGAGCAGGCCAAGGGCATCGTCATGGGCGACCGCCGGTGCAGCGCCGACGAGGCGTTCGCCCTGCTCTCCAAGCTGTCGCAGGACACCAACCGGGCGGTGCGCGACGTCGCCGCGGTCATCGTCGAGTCGGCGGCGCGGCCCCGCACCTGAGGCTGAGACCTTCCCCGGGTACGGGGACCCCGCCGCGACCCTGACCCGCCACGCCCACGCCGGGCCGCCGCCCGGCGTCGCCACCTCGGCCGAGTGGCCGCCGCGCTCAGTCGGGGCGGTAGGCCTCCGTGTCGCCCGAGACGGCGCTGACGTCGTACCGCGCGCCCTGGTCCGGGCTGGTCTCGTCGGCGCCCGGCTCGGCCTCCGCACCGGTCACCGAGTCACCGGGCTTGCGCAGCGAGGCTGCGTACGCGGGAGTGCCGTCCGGCTCGTCGGTCGGGTGCCGCTCGTGAGGTGCTCGTTCGTCGCTCATGACCATCCGCCTTCCCGCCCGGCGCCCACGCAAACCCCCGGCGCGCGTCGCGGCGCCCGGCTCCCGTGGAAACCCGCCGTTGTGCACCGGCTGAACAACGCGGACTTCTCCGCGCTTCAGTCACCCCCGTTGCCGCCCGCGACGGAGAGTGGCAGGCTGCCATTTCTCGAAGAAAGGTGGAGGACCATGCGCGACGCATTTCCCGATCACACCGACGCCGCTTTCCTCCAGGAGGCGCTGACTCAGATCAACAATTACCGGGCACAGCACGGTGCCGCGCCGCTGACCATCGACGCCCAGCTGGTCGACTATGCGAAGTCGCGGGCGGCGAAGATGTCGGCGGCCGGCGGGCTCAGCCACGACGACCTCAAGGAGGAGTACGGCGAGAACGCGTCCTGGCAGGCCAGCTCGTCCGGCTCGGCGGCGGCCCCCGCGGCCGGGGCGACCTCGTCCTGGTACGGCGAGTCCAAGGACTACGACTGGACCAAGCCGGAGGGCCCGCATCCCGGCGTCACCGGTCATTTCACCGCGCTCGTCTGGAAAGGCACCACGAAGGTCGGCTTCGGCCGGGTCGCCGGCCAGGGCGACAAATGGTGGGAGACCTATATCGTGGCCAACTTCTATCCGGCCGGGAACATGAAGGGAAGTTACGCGGCAAACGTTTCCCCGAAACAGGGTTAGGCCTTTTTTGCGGGCAGGCGGAGCCCGGACATCCCGCCGTCGACGGCGAGGCTGGTGCCGGTGGTGGCGCCCGCGGCCGGGGACGCCA
Organism: uncultured Actinoplanes sp.; assembly: GCA_934667465.1. Classification (GTDB taxonomy): domain Bacteria; phylum Actinomycetota; class Actinomycetes; order Mycobacteriales; family Micromonosporaceae; genus Actinoplanes. Next base: position 1,353 of record CAKUMG010001165.1, read on the forward strand.
GATAGGCGACCGCGGCCGCGACCTCGCCCGCGGTCACCAGGCGGCCGGTGGGCTGGCGGGCGGCCAGGCGGGCCTTCTCGGCGGCCGGGTCGTCCGTGCGGGCCAGCAGCCGGGCGACCCACGGCGTGTCGACGGTGCCCGGGGCGACGCAGTTGACCCGGATCCCCTCGGCCACCAGGTCGGCGGCCATCGCCAGGGTCAGCGCGTGCACCGCGCCCTTGGAGGCGGAATAGAGCGCGCGCTGGACCAGGCCCGCGGTGGCGGCGATCGAGGAGAGGTTGACGATCGCCGCGTGCGGGCTGCGCCGCAGGTAGGGCAGGACCGCCGCGGTGGTGCGGGCGATGCCGGTGACGTTGACGTCGAGGACGCGGGCCCACTCGTCGTCGGGGTTGTCCTCGACCGCGCCCACGGAGCTGATGCCGGCGCTGTTGACGAGGATGTCGATGCCGCCGTACGCCGCGTCGACCCGGGCCGCGGCCTCCTCCAGGCTCGCCCGGTCGGCGACGTCGGCGGTCACCGGCAGGACGCCGGCGGCGGGGTCGCCGGGGTTCAGGTCGAACAGCGCCACCCGGGCGCCCCCGGCGCGGAGCTGGGCGGCGACCGCCGCGCCGATACCGGAGCCACCGCCGGTGATGACGGCCGTGAGATCGTCGAAGTGTCCCATCACAGATCCTTCTCTCGGGTGTCTCGCAGGAAGAGCGCCGCGCGCAGGGACGCGAGCGCGGCGGAGAACGAGGGGCGGTCCAGGACCGCGCCCCGGTAGGGGCCGGCCTGCACCGGGGAATCGAAGAACAGATCGGGCAGGGTGTACGCGCCGCCGGCCCCCACCCGCACGTTGACCTCGTGCTGCAGCCGGAACCGGGTCGCGCCCAGGGCCAGCACGTCGGGCCGCCGCCCGTCGACCGCCTCGACCAGGTCCTCGACGAGACGCAGGCGCAGCGGCCGGGTGGGTGTGGCCGCGAAGACGCACACACCGAGCGCGTCGAGCCCGCTCCACAGCCGCATCAGCTGCGCGGTCCGGGCGACGTCGAGCTCGCCGCGCGGCCGGGGCACCTCGACGCCGAGCGCCGCGAGCTCCGGGTAGGCCGACGGGATGCCCTCGGCCGGGTCGAAGTCGAGGTCGTGCTCCACGATGTCGTAGCGCGGGCCGATCGGGGCGGCCGCGTAGGCGAGCCCCAGG
>CAKUMG010001166.1 GCA_934667465.1 uncultured Actinoplanes sp.
GCCGCAGGGCGTTCTGCAGGCCGAGGATCTCCTTGCGCCCGGCGGCCGCGTCGTGCAGCGCCCGCAGCGGGGGTGGCATGGGCGGGCCCGCCTCGTGCGGCGGGGGTGGCATGGGCGTGCCCGCCGGTTCCGGGGAACCGGCGGGCAGGTCGGCCCACCAGGTGGTGACGAAGGCGCGCAGGGCGCCGGCCCGGTCGGCGGGGAGCCGGTCGAGCCAGGACGTGTCGCTCAGGGCTCCACCTTCTGGCCCTTGCCGACGACCACGATGCCGCCCGCGGAGACGGTCCAGCGCTTGCGGTCGCGCTCGAGGTCGACGCCGATCTGCGCGCCCTCGGGGATGATCACGTTCTTGTCGATGATGGCGTTGCGGATGACGGCGTTGCGGCCCACCTGCACGCCCTCCATCAGCACCGAGCCGTCCACGTGCGCCCACGAGTTGATCCGGACGTTCGGCGAGATCACCGAGCGCTCGACCAGCGAGCCCGAGACGACGACGCCGGGGGAGATCATCGACTCGACGGCGCGGCCCTGCCGGTCCTGGTAGCCGTGCACGAACTTGGCCGGCGGCCACGAGCCGTAGTTGGTGAAGATCGGCCACTCGTGGTTGTAGAGGTTGAACACCGGCAGCGTCGCGATCAGGTCCATGTGGGCCTCGTAGAACGAGTCGAGCGTGCCCACGTCGCGCCAGTAGCCGCGGTCCCGGTCGGTGCTGCCCGGCACCTCGTTGTCGCGGAAGTCGTAGACGTTGGCCTCGCCCCGGGCCACCAGCATGGGGATGATGTCGCCGCCCATGTCGTGCTTGCTGTCCGGGTTCTGCGCGTCCAGCGAGACCGCCTCGCACAGCGCGCGGGTGCTGAAGACGTAGTTGCCCATCGACGCGTAGATCTCGTCGGGGGAGTCGGGCAGGCCCTCGGCGTCGGCAGGCTTCTCCCGGAACGCGCGGATCCGCTTGCCGTCCTCGGCCACGTCGATGACGCCGAACTGGTCCGACAGCGACTTCGGCTGGCGGATGCCGGCCACCGTCACCGAGGCGCCCGAGGCGATGTGGTCGTTGACCATCTGCTTCGGGTCCATGCGGTAGATGTGGTCGGCGCCGAACACGATGACGTAGTCCGGCTTCTCGTCGTTGATCAGGTTGAGGCTCTGGTAGATGGCGTCCGCGGAGCCGGCGAACCAGCGCGGGCCGAGCCGCTGCTGCGCCGGCACCGGGGTCACGTAGTTGCCGAGCAGCGTCGACATCCGCCATGTCTTGGTGATGTGCCGGTCGAGGGAGTGCGACTTGTACTGCGTCAGCACGACGATCTTGAGATACCCGCCGTTGGCGAGATTCGACAGCACGAAGTCGATCATGCGGTAGATGCCGCCGAACGGGACACCGGGCTTGGCCCGGTCCGCGGTGAGGGGCATCAGGCGCTTACCTTCGCCACCTGCCAGAACGATTGCGAGCACCTTGGGAGCCATGCCCGTGAACCTATATTTCCCAGGCCTCTCGCGCCAGCCGGACGCACTAGTCTGCGTCATGTGACCGACTCGCACACGAAACCTGACCTCCGCGTCGACCTGATCACCCGGGAATACCCCCCGGAGGTCTACGGCGGCGCCGGGGTCCACCTCGAATACCTGACCCGCGACCTGCGAGCGCTCGCCGACGTCCGGGTGCACTGCTTCGGCGCGCCGCGCGACGAGCCCGGCGTCACGGCCTACCCGGTCCCGTCCTCGCTCGGCGAGGCCAACGCCGCGCTGCAGACGATGGGCGTCGACCTGGCCATCGCCGCCGGGGCCGCCGGCACCGACCTGGTGCACAGCCACACCTGGTACGCGAACTTCGCCGGCCACGCCGCGAAGCTGCTGCACGGCGTCCCGCACGTGGTGACCACGCACAGCCTCGAGCCGCTGCGCCCGTGGAAGGCCGAGCAGCTCGGCGGCGGTTACGCGCTGTCGTCGTTCTGCGAGCGCACCGCCATCGAGAACGCCGACGCCGTCATCGCGGTCTCCGCCGGCATGGGCCGCGACGTGCTCCGCGCCTACCCGTCGGTCGACCCGGACAAGATCCACGTGGTCTACAACGGCATCGACACGGCACAGTACGCGCCCAACCGCGACACCGGCGTGATCGAGCGCCTGGGCATCGACCTGACCCGGCCCAGCGTCGTCTTCGTGGGCAGGATCACCCGGCAGAAGGGCCTGCCCTATCTGATGCGGGCCTGCCAGATGCTGCCCAAGGACGCGCAGATCGTGCTGCTCGCCGGCGCGCCCGACACCCCGGAGATCGCCGCCGAGGTCGAGGCCCTGGCCACCCAGCTGCGCGGCGTGCGCGACCCCGAGGGCGTGATCTGGGTCCAGGACATGCTGCCCAAGCACGAGGTCGTCCAGGTCCTGACGCACGCCACGGTGTTCGTGTGCCCGTCGGTCTACGAGCCGATGGGCATCGTCAACCTCGAGGCGATGGCGTGCGAGACCGCCGTCGTCGCCACGGCCACCGGCGGCATCCCCGAGGTGGTCGACGACGGCGTCACCGGGCTGCTGGTGCC
>CAKUMG010001167.1 GCA_934667465.1 uncultured Actinoplanes sp.
CGACGATAGCCGGAGCGTTCACCAACTGCGTCTTCGGGTTCCTCAGGTGTTACGTGTTGCTCGCCGTCGCGGCCGGTGCGCCGGGGATGCGGCCCGGCGGATATGACGCTGCGCAACTGGCCACGTACGTCTGGGTGGGTCAAGGTCTGCTCAGTGTGGTCATGCTCTGGGGCTGGAGCGAGGTCGCGGACCGCATCAAATCGGGCGAGATCACCGCGGACCTGCTGCGGCCGGTGCACCCCGTGACCAACTTCCTCGCCGCCGACCTGGGGCGGGCCGGGCATGCGGCGATCTTCCGCTTCCTGCCGCCGCTCGCGGTGGGTGCGCTTTTCTTCGACCTGTACGCGCCGGAGCGCCCGCTGACCTACCCGCTGTTCCTCGTCTCGGTGATCCTGGCGGTGCTCGCGAGCTTCTGCCTGCGCTTCCTGGTCAACGCGACCGCGTATTGGCTGCACGACGCGCGTGGCCCGCTGCTGATGTGGATGCTGACGGCGGGCCTGCTGTCGGGGCTGTACTTCCCGCTGCGCTTCCTGCCGGACTGGCTCGCGGTGACGCTGTGGGTGGCGACGCCGTTCCCCGGGCTGCTGCAGACCCCCGCCGACGTGCTCATCGAGCGTGACCCCGCGGGGCTGCAGGCCTGGCTGGTCGCGGTGCAGGCCGCCTGGGCGGTCGCGCTGCTCGCGCTGGCCCGGCTGGTCCAGCGCCGTGCCGAACGTCACCTGGTGGCGCAGGGTGGTTAGGGCGTACGCCGCCCTGGTCCAGGGGCAGTGGCGCTCGCTCGCGTCCTACCGGACCTCGTTCGCCGTCGAGCTGCTGAGCAACCTCGGCACGACCTCGCTGGACATCCTGGCGGTGATCGTGCTGTTCCGGGCGACGTCGACGCTGGGCGGGTTCACCCTGGCGGAGGGCCTGCTCGTGGTCAGCCTGTCGTCGCTCGCGTTCGCCTGTGCGGACTTCCTGGTCGGCAACATCGAGCGGATCAAAAACTATGTCCGTACGGGCACCATGGACACGGTCCTGATCCGCCCGCTGGGCGCGTTGCCGCAGCTGGTGCTCATGGACCTGCCCCTGCGCAAGGCGCTGCGGATGGTGGTCGGGCTGGTCGTGCTCGTCGTCGCGCTGCGGGTCAACGACATCGACTGGGACCCCGCGCGGGTCGCGCTGATCGTGATCGCGCCGCTGTCCGGGGTCGTGTTCTTCGGCGCGATCTTCGTGATCAGTGCCAGCACCGCGTTCTGGTGGGTGGACTCGGGCGAGATCGGGAGCGCGTTCACCTACGGCGGGCGGGACTTCACCGCGTACCCGGTGCCGGTCTTCTCCGGATGGTTCCGGGCCCTCTTCGCGTACGGGATGGGTTTCGCCTTCGTCGCCTATCAGCCCGCGGTGACGCTGCTGGGCCGCGACGACCCGCTCGGCCTGCCCGCCTGGGCGGGTTTCCTCTCGCCGGCGGTCGCGCTGATCGCCGCCGGGGTGGCGGCGCTGGTCTGGCGCGCCGGCATCAGGCACTACCGCAGCACGGGCTCATGACCGGACCTCGGAAGGCACCACGATGAACGTGATCGACATGCGAGAACTGCGCAAAGACTTCACCGTACGCGTTCGCAAGAGCGCGCTGCGTCGTGAGAAGCGCACCGTGGCGGCGGTGGACGGCGTCGACCTCACGATCGCGCGGGGCGAGATGGTCGGCTACATCGGCCCCAACGGCGCCGGCAAGTCCACGACCCTCAAGATGCTCACCGGCGTCCTCACGCCGTCGTCCGGCGAGGTCAGCGTGTGCGGGCTCACCCCCGTACCGCAGCGCACCCGGCTCGCCCTACGGATCGGCGTGGTCTTCGGCCAGCGCTCCCAGCTGTGGTGGGACCTGCCGCTGCGCGAGTCGTTCGAGCTGCTCCGGCACGTCTACCGGGTGCCGGCCGCCGACCACGCCGCCCGGCTGCGCCGCTGCCGTGAGCTGCTCGACCTCGACGAGTTCCTCGACACGCCCGTACGCCAGCTGTCCCTGGGTCAGCGCATGCGCGGCGAACTGACCGCGGCGCTGCTGCACGGCCCGGAGGTCCTGTTCCTCGACGAGCCCACGATCGGCCTCGACGTCGTGAGCAAGCAGGCGGTCCGCTCGTTCCTGGCCGAACTCGGCGCCGGCGGCGGCGTCACCCTGGTCCTCACCACCCACGACCTGGCCGACATCGAACGCCTCTGCCGCCGCCTCGTCGTCATCGACCACGGCCGCGTCGTCCACGACGGCACCATCGACGCCCTGCACACCCGCTACGGTTCCCGCCGCCGCCTGGTCGCCGAACTCGACGCGCCCCTGCCCACGGGCCTCACCATCCCGGGCGCCGAACTCGTCGCCACCGAGGCCGACGGTCACCGCGTCACGTTCGACCTGCTCACCTCGTCGGCGGGCGCGGTCGCGGGCGGGCTTGCCGCGCTCGGTACCCTGCGCGATCTCTCGCTGCAGGAGCCCGACATCGAGGATGTGGTCGCCCGGCTCTATGCCGCCGAAGACCCCGCACTGCCTTGACC
>CAKUMG010001168.1 GCA_934667465.1 uncultured Actinoplanes sp.
GTATACCAGTGGTCCATTCTGCCATGCGTCAAGCGGCGTCTCCCAGCCGGGCCGGGAAAGTCACGTGATGCGGTCCAGAGCGGTCCGCGCCACCTCGGCGAGGACGGCGAACGCCTCGTCGGGCTCGCCGCTGCGCCAGGAGGCGTCGTCCGGGGCCACGATGCCCACGCTCGCCGACAGCATCAGGTTGCGATCGAGCACTGCCAGGGAGAAGTACGGGAACCGGAAGGCCGCGTCGTGGCTGGCGACAGCCTCCTGGCCCAGCCCGGGCACCTCGCGGATGATCGGCTCCGCTTGCACGTCGTCGTCGAGACTCTCGACCGCCTGGGCGAACGCCACGGTGGCGGGCGGCCGGGTCCGGTACCACCGCGCGCCCACGGAGAGGACACCGCCGACCCCGTCCGCGCCGAACGCGTACACGCAGGTCGTCTGGGAGGTGTCCGGCGCCGCCTCGGAGGACCCACCGGATTCGCGCAGGGTCAGCGGGCCCAGGGCCGCCTCGGCGGCACCGAGGTCGAGCAGCGGGCACAGGTCCTCACGGGCGGTGTGGCGCGCGCCGATGAGGTCGTAGTAGCCCCATCCCCCGTACGCGGCGGCGCCCACGAAGATCAGGAACGCGAGCAGGGAGGCGGGCCACAACCGGGGTCGGCGCGGGCCCGGATCCCACGAGGAGGAGGCGGGCCCGACGGTGACGACAGGAGGTGGAAGAACGATCACCGCGGCAGGCTACGGATCAAAGCTTCTCAGCGCTGCCCCGTTTCTTGCCCGCGGGCGAACGGCCCGCGAACAGCGCGCGCTCAGGGGCGCGGCACCGCCGGCCGGTCCCAGCCCGGTGGCAGCTCGAGCGGCACGTCCCACGCGGGCTCGGGGCGGAAGTCCGTCCAGGTGCCGTCGAACGGGAACTCCCCCGCCTCGGCCCGCTTGATCACGCGCCGCCCCTCGGCCCAGAGCGCGTCCTCGTCGTGCACCCAGTAGTGCTCGGACAGCGCCAGCCGCTCGGCGAGCTCGTCCTCGTCCTTCCACGCCCAGGTGCGGTCGGGGCGCACCTCGACGTCGAGATCCTGGTCGATGACGTCCACGCCGGCCACGTCGCCGTCGTCCCAGCGGAGGGCGCGCGCCTCCAGATTCACGTACCAGAAGGAGAAGCCGCCCTCGTCGTCGCGGAAGAACCAGACGGAGTGGTCGGCCTCCGGCGGCAGGAACTTGAGCACGCCCGGCCCCTGCCAGGTCTTCTCGACCATCCGGGTGGGCAGCGTCACCCACTCGGGGAACGGCATGTCGCGGATGCCGCGCCCGTCCACCGCGTCCTGGACGAGCACCTTGGAGTCGCGGGGCAGCCAGAGCAGCAGCCCGCGCTCGTCGTCCGAGACCACCCGGCAGGGGCGGACGGACGCCGTACGCGGGCCGTCGATGTTGCGGTAGAGGACGACCCGCCCCGGAGCGAACATCAGTACGCGCGGGCCAGGATCGCCAGCACGTCCGGGGCGTCCTCGGACTCGGGCACCGAGCCGTCGGGGTTGACCAGGCATCGCACGGTCACGGCCTTGCCGTTGGCCTCGGCCTCGCCCTCCGCGCCGATCGCCGACCACGGCACCCGCGCCCAGCCGGTCTGTGCCGCCTCGAGCGCCTCGCCGAGCGTCTTGACGTCGACCGTGTTGCTCTCGCGGTGCGCGAGCGCGCCGTCGTAGAGCCGCTGCTGGTCCTCCTTGAGCGCCGCCACGACGTCGGCGGTCACCTGGGCGAGCGCGGTCGGCGCCTTGCTGCCGTCGGTCCTGCGCGCCACGACGGCGTTGCCGGCGGCGAGGTCGCGGGGACCCACCTCCACCCGTACGGGGATGCCCTGCAACTCGGCGTCGACCGCCCGGCGGCCGAACGGGATGTCGGCCCGGTCGTCGAGCTTGACCCGCACGCCCGCGGCCTTGAGCTCGTCGCGCAGCTCGGTGGCCGCCTCGATGACGCCCTCGCCGGCCTTGACGACCATGATCTGCGCCTGGACCGGGGCGAGCGCGGGCGGCAGCCGCAGGCCGTTGTCGTCGCCGTGCACCATGATCAGCCCGCCGATCATGCGGGTGGTGCTGCCCCACGACGTGGTCCAGGTGTGCTCGACGCTGCCGGCCTGCGACGTGTAGGTGATGTCGAACGCCTTGGCGAAATTCTGCCCCAGCTCGTGCGACGTGCCCATCTGCAGGGCCTTGCCGTCGCCCATCATCGCCTCGAGCGTCATGGTGTTGATCGCGCCGGCGAAGCGCTCGCGGCTGGTCTTGCGGCCCGGCACCACCGGCAGCGCCATGAGGTTGACCATGAAGTCCTGGTAGACGTCGTGCAGGATGCGCCGCGCGTAGTCGCGGGCGTCCTCCTGCGTCGCGTGCGCGGTGTGGCCCTCCTGCCAGAGGAACTCGGTGGTCCGCAGGAACGTGCGCGGGCGCAGCTCCCACCGGACGACGTTGGCCCACGGGTTGAGCAGCAGCGGCAGGTCGCGGTAGGAGTCGATCCACTTGGCCATGAACTCGCC
>CAKUMG010001169.1 GCA_934667465.1 uncultured Actinoplanes sp.
TGCCTCGGTCAGCTCCCACGGCAACGCCAGTTCCGGGTCGAGCGCATCGACCTCGAACTGGGTGCCGGGCACATACGGTGTCGACACCACGTAGCAGATGCAGGCGTCGTCGGTCAGCGCGAGGAACCCGTGGCCAACCCCCTCCGGGACCAGTACCGCCCGGCCCGAGTCCGCGTTCAGGACGGTGGCGCTGTGCGCGCCGAACGACGGCGACCCGAGGCGGAGATCGACGACGAGGTCACGGACCGCCCCGCGCACGCAGGTGACGAACTTCGCCTGCCCCGGCGGGACGCGGACCCCGTGCAGCCCGCGCAGGGTGCCGCGGCGCGACACCGAGTAGTTGATCTGGCGGGGGCGGAACGGGCGCCCGGTGACCCGCTCCAGGTCGTCGGTCCGGACCGCCTCGTAGAAGACGCCCCGGTCGTCGCGGTACATGCCGGGTGTCACGAGGAAAGCGCCCGGCACCGGCAGTTCCTCGATTTCGGTAGCCGTCACGTCCGGGTTCCCACGAAAAGACCGCGGCCGTTCGGGGGACCTGGCTGATGGCGTGCCGCGATGCCGGCCCGCTCGAATGCGGACAGGTACTCCTGCTCGGTGAAGAGTGTCAGGATCTCCTGCTCGGTGAAGTCGCGGATCCCGTCGGCGTCACCGACGGTGTATCGCACCGTCATCCGGGTCTGCCGACCGGCCCGGACCGAGTGCGACATCCGGGTGATCACCCGGCCGGCGTCCTCGGCCACGCTCGCCGTCACGAAGCCGTCGATGAAGTTCTCCGGGAACCACCACGGCTCCACGACCACGACGCCGCCGGGAACCAGATTTGCTGCCATCGTCGACACGGCCCGGCACAGATCGTCGAACGTGGACAGGTAGCAGATCGAGAAGCACATGCAGGTGATTGCCTCGACCGGCTCCGCCAGCCGAAAGGAGCGCATGTCGGCCCCGTGCAGCGTCACCCCGGGCAGCTTGCGCGCCGCCACCGCCCGCATGCCGCCGGACAGTTCCAGCCCCTCCACCCGCTCGAACTGCTCACGGAACCGCTGCAGGTGACCGCCGGTCCCGCATGCCACATCGAGAAGTGAGCGCGTACCCGGGCGCTGCCGGTTGATCAGAGCGGCGATCTCGTCCGCCTCGGCCGCCCAGTCACGTCCCCGCGCCGCGTGCACGGTGTCGTAGACCTCGGCATGCCGCATGCTGTATGCCGTATCGGTCATCTCTGCTCCTCCCTGTGGCCGTCTCCGTGTCGCCGCACCGCCGCGCGCAACTCGTCAGCCACGGTCCGCACCTCGTCGTCGGTGAGACCTGCGTGCAGCGGTAGCAGCAATGTCTCCTCCGCGGCCCGCTCGGTCGCCGGCAACACCACTTGGGCGCCGTAGGCGGGCACCTTGTGCAACGGCGGATAGCGAAACGTCGTGTAGATGCCCATGTCGAGCAGGTCGGCGGCCACCGCGTCGCGGACCGTGGCGTCGAGCTGCACCCAGTAGAAGTAGTACGAGGTGCTGTGCCCGTCCGGCAGTGGCGGGGGCGGCAGCACCCCGGTCGCACCAGCGAGCAGCTGGTCATAGAGCCGCACTATCTCCGCCCGCCGCTGCAGCAGATCGGGCAGCCGGCGCAACTGGACGCTGCCGATGGCCGCGGTGACATCGTTGCCGACGACTCTCCGGCCGAAGTCCCGGACCTTCAGTTCCCACCACCGGTGCGGCACGCGGGCCGCGGACCGGAGCCCACTGTCCTGGGCCAGACCGTGATAGGAGAGCCGGCGCGCCCGGGCGGCCAGTTCCGGGTCGCGGACCCAGAGCATGCCGCCGTCACCGGTGGCCATGACCTTCATGGCGTCGAAGCTCCACATCGCCATGTCACCGAACGTCCCGCACGCTCGGCCGCCTACCGTCGAGGCCACCGCACACGCCGCGTCCTCCACCAGGATCAGGCCACGCTGCCGGCAGAAGTCGGCGATGGCAGCGATGTCGCCGGGGTAGCCGCCGTAGTGCAGTATCACGACGGCCCGGGTCCGCTCGGTCACGGCCCGCGCCACGTCGTCACAGCTCGGATTGAGCGTCCGCCGATCCACGTCGCAGAAGACGGTGCGCGCTCCCGACGCGGCAATCGCGTTGGCCGCCGCCACGAAGCTGACCGACGGGAGCACGACGTCGTCGCCGGGGCCCAACCCGAGCAGTTCGATGGCCAGGAACAGCCCGGCCGTTCCGGAGTTGAGGAACGTCATGTGCGCCGGCTCGGCGCCGATGTGCGCCGCAAATTCGGTCTCGAACGCCGCTGTGCGCGGCCCGTGCCCGAGCCAGCTGGAGGCGAAAACCTCCGCCAGTGCGTCCAACTCCGCCGTCCCGACGGTCGGCTGAAAAACGTTGATCACCTTTGTCTCCTGCAGGTCGCGGCATGGCGAGGCCCGGCACGCCGGACCGGTCAGCGGTTACGCACAGCGAACTCGACGACGGACGAGGCGACGTAATCGATCATCTCGGTGGTCAGACCCGGGTAGTCCCCGAGCCAGAA
>CAKUMG010001170.1 GCA_934667465.1 uncultured Actinoplanes sp.
GTGCGGTGCCGGGCAGAGCCGGGTGGGCCCCGCAGACCGGGCCCGGCCGGGCGGGCGCGCGGTCCGGTGCCCGGGCAGAGCAGGGCCGGCTCTGCAGGCCGAGTAGGCGCCCGGGCAGAGCCGGGTGGGCTCTGCAGCCCGGGCGGGGCCGGGCGGGCGAGTGGTGCGGTACCCGGCCGGCCCGGGCGGGGTGGGTCAGCCGAGTCCGTTGAGGAACGGCTCGTGCGCGTTCTTGAACTCCCAGTTGTGGAACCGGTCCCAGTTGATCGACCACGTCATCAGGCCGCGGAAGTTCGGATTCGTGCCGCTGCGAACCGCGTACCCGCCGCAGTTGGTGCCCTTGACCAGGCAGGTGACCGCCTGCTGGACCCCGGCCGGCGCGACGTAGCCGCCGCCCGCGGGGACGGACGAGGGCGCGCCGAAGGCGATCTGGTCCTCGCGCAGGGCGGGGAACATGTTCGCCGTGTTGCCCGCGACCGGGAAGCCGGTCAGCAGCATGTCGGTCATCGCGATGTGGAAGTCCGCGCCGCCCATGGTGTGGTATTGGTTGTCCAGGCCCATGATCGGGCCGCTGTTGTAGTCCTGGACGTGCAGCACCGTGATGTCGTTGCGCATGGCGTGAATGACCGGCAGGTAGGCGCCCGCCCGCGGGTCCTGGCCGCCCCACGGTCCCGAGCCGTAGTACTGGTAGCCGAGCTGCACGAAGAACGTCTCGGGCGCCATGGTCAGGACGAAACCGGCGCCGTAGCGGGCCTTCAGCGAGCGCAGCGCCGAGATCAGGTTGACGATGACCGGGGTGGTCGGGTTCTTGAAGTCCGTGTCCCCGGTGTTGAGCGCCAGCGAGTGGCCCTCGAAGTCGATGTCCACGCCGTCGAGGCCGTAGCGGTCGATGATGGCGCTGACCGACGAGACGAACTTGTCGCGCGCCTGCGTGGTGGTCAGCTGGACCTGGCCGTTGGCGCCGCCGATGGAGAGCAGCACCTTCTTGCCCGCGGCCCGCTTCGCCCGGATCGCGGCGCTGAAGTCGGCGTCGCTCTCGACGCCGGGGCATTCGGTGGCCGGGCAGAGGGTGAAGCGGATGTCGCCCGAGGTCGGGGTGGTGGGTTCGCCGAACGCCAGGTTGATGATGTCCCAGTCGGCCGGGACGTCGGCCATGCGCAGATAGCCGGAGCCGTTGAGGAAGCTCGAGTGCAGGTAGCCGATGAGCGCGTGCTTCGGCAGCCCGCCGACGGGCGGCTGCGTCGGTGGCGGGGTGCTCGGGGGCGGGCTGCCCGGGGGCGGCGTGGTGGGCGGGGGTGTGCCCGGACCGCAGACGCCGTTGTCGGCCCAGACGTCCCACTGGCCGCTGTGTGCCGCGGGGCTGTCGTTCTGGGTCCACCACTTGGCGGTGTAGTTGCGGCCGGACTGCGAGGCCTGGTTGCCGTTGGTGTAGACGGCGGTGGCGCTCCATGCCGGCGCGCAGGCGACTGCCGCGCTGGCGGTGGAGGCGACGTAGACAGTGGACCCGGCCGCCACGACGAGCGCGGCCAGGGCGAGGGGGATGGATCGGCGCATGGGGGATGGCCTCCACGTCGTTACATCGACAGTGGCCCAATTATTAGGACTGTTAACTACTGCTGTCCAGACCCCTGCCGCGAAGGAAATCCGGCGACGAGACCCCCGCCCGGAAGGACGAGGGTCGCGGAGAGAACGGCTCAGCCCGCGGCCGAGCTCTCCTCCGCGGGTTCGGCCGAGCTGGACGTCGACGGATCGGGGGCAGGCGGCGACTGGCTGGTCGACGGGGTCACCGACGACGAGGGCGGCGGATCCGGTGTGTCGTCCGTCGGGCGGGTCTCCGTCGGCCGGGGGTTGATCGGCCGGAACGTGGTCGTCCGCGTCGGCCGCGGGTCCGGGTCGTCCGCCTCCTCCGGGTCGGGGGTGGCGGTTTCCTCGTCTTCCGGCTCCGGGGAGCCCGACACGGACGGGGACGCCGACACCGACGCCGACGGGGAGGCCGAGGGCGGCAGGGAGGCGGACGGCTCCGGGAGCGGCGTCTCGGGGGACGGCGGCGCCGAGGAGGGCGTGCCCGCCGGCGGTTCCACCGGTACGCCGTCGCCGCACGACAGCGACGACACGTTCGCCATCGTGGGGGTGCCGTCCACGTACACCCGGCCGTCGGCGATGCTCACGGCGGCCGGGTCGACCGCGAACCAGGCCGCGCCGTTGTTGGTGACCGAGCCGGCCGCCCGGGTCACCGTCAGCACTGAGGCGTCGTAGGCCCCGCTGGTGCTCGCGGTGTCGGCGAGCACCCGCCCGCTGCGGACCGCCAGGGTGCCGCGCGGAACCCGGTCACGCGTGCCGTCGGTGGTGAGCGCTCCGATGTCGGCCTCCGTCCCGGCGCACAGGACGACGGCGCTGCCACCCGGCAACGTGAGGCGGCCGGTGGCACCGGCCGGCACCCGCACCCGGGCGCCCCGCTCGACGTAGCGGCGCTCCCCCGCGGCCACCCGCGCCTCCACGC
>CAKUMG010001171.1 GCA_934667465.1 uncultured Actinoplanes sp.
ACAAGGGGAAGATCCGGATCCGGCAGGTCACCGAGCTGGCGCTCTCCTTCGACCACCGGATCATCGACGGCGAGCTGGGCAGCCGGTTCCTCGCCGACGTCGGCGCGCGGCCCTGGGCCGACCGCACCCGCAGCGAGCTCACGGCTTCCGGCAGCGCGGTGACGCGCGAGGTGCCCGCGCTGCCCGGCCTGACCCCGCAGGAGCTGCAGGTGGCCCTGGTCGTCGCGCGCGGCGCCACCAACCACGAGGCGGCGGCGACGCTGTTCCTCAGCCAGAAGACGATCGAGTACCACCTGAGCAACATCTACCGGAAGGCCAACATCCGGTCGCGGACCGAGCTGGCCGGGCTGGCGCCGGAGGCCGCGTAGCGGGCCGGGTCCGCCGGGGCCTCGCCGACCCGGAAGTCCGCGCTGCGGGTTGTCATGGGCGGCAGCGGTTCGCGGGATCTCAGTGCCAGGCGTACGGACCGAGGCCGCTGCCCTCGAGGTCGTGGCGCAGCTTTCGCAGCGTGCGCATGCGGGTCGGGCCGATGCTGCCGACCGGCATGTCGACGCGGCGGGCGAACTCCGCGTACCCGGGAGGGTTTCCGCTGGTCAGCGTCGTGAGGATGGTGCGGCCCGGCGCCGGGAGGCGGTTGACGTGCTGCCACAGGAGGGCGTTCATCGAGCGTTCGACGGCGGCGTGCTCCGGCTGCGGCGCCCGGTCGTCGGCGGGGCCGGTCTCGGCGGGCAGGCCGACGATCTCGCGGCGGCGGGTGCGGACCAGGCCCAGGCATTCGCGGCGGGCGACAGTGGCCAGCCAGGCGCCGATGCGGTCGGGTTCGCGCAGGTCGGGGAGGTGCTCGACGAGGCGCAGCCAGGTGTTCTGGACCGCGTCCTCGCTGTCGGCGTCGGAGAGCCGGAACAGCCGCACCGTGCGCCGCACGAGGGTGTCGAACTCGCGGACCAGGCGATTGTAGGCGCGCGGATCGCCGGACTGCGCCAGGCGTACCGTCTGCCGCAGATTTTCATCCATCGTCATCATTGCGCTGTCCTCCTCGGGTCGCTGCTGAGGCAGACCCTAGGGAGAAGAGCGGGCGGGGGATCCGGGGCGGACCCTGGTCATCGCTGTGGCGGACCCCGGGTGCGGGGCGCGCGCACCCTGGGGTGTCCGTCCATACGCGGCACCGGCTCGGGGAAGCGCTTCCGCGGGTGGTCCGTTTCGGGGAAGCGCTTTCGCGGGTGTTGCGGCTCGGGGAAGCGCGTTCTCGGAGGGTCAGGGGCGGCGGGCGGTGCGGCGGCGGGTCAGGAGGGCGCCGACGAGGGTGGCGAGGATGACGGTCAGGGCGCCGCCGATGATCCAGTGGCCGAGCCGGGCGCGGTCGTTCGCGGTGGAGGCGACCGGGTCGAGCCGGGGTGGTTCGGTGGTGGTGATCCGGGGTTCTGCGCCGGCCGGAGTCGCGATGGGTGACTGCTGGGCCGGCGGTTCCGGTGCGGGACTGCTCGGGGCGGCCTTCGTGGTCGCGGGGGCGGTCCTGGTGGAGGCGGCTGCTTTCGGGGCGGCCTCGATGACCAGGTCGGAGCACGAGTAGTAGGTGTCCGGGGTGCTGGAGGTCTCCCAGACGGTGTAGAGCACGTGGCGGCCGGAACGGTTCCCGGGGAGTTTCACGTTCATCCGGTACGCGCCGTCGCGCAGCGGGGGATCGGTCACCTCCGCGATCGGCTTGCCCGTCAGGTCCGCCCAGGTCAGGGGCGCTTCCGGGGCGTAGCCGGGCTTCGTCAGGTAGATCCGGAAGCTGCCCTTGTGCGGGATCGTGCCCGCGTACCGCACCGAGAGCGTGTCGCCCGCGGTGACGGACGTCGAGGGCCAGTCGGTTCGGGGAAGATCGAGGCCCGCGTACGCGTCGAGGCCGCCGCTGCACAGCTTGCCGTCCGGGACGACCTGCTTGTCGCGGCCGTTCACGTTCGCGATGCGCAGGTTGTCGAAAGAGCCGAGGGCGCCGCCGGTCGCCTTCCGGGCCGCTCGGCATGCGGCGGCGCCGGTCGCTTCGCCGCGGGAGGCGCAGGCGGCGGTGCGGCTGATCGGGCGGGTCGGTGCCCCGTGGGCGAGGGCGGGTGCGGCGGGCAGCAGGGCGACGGCCGCAACGATCCCGGCCGCCGCTGCACCGGCCCCGGCTGGAGGCGTACGGAAAGCGGGTCTTGATCCTGAATCGTCGATGGCGGACCTCATGCGACCTCCCGGGAACCCGTGCGTCCGGGGAGGGTACGGGTGGCGGGGGCGGATCGTTCAGCATCGCGGGCGTCACTACCGTGAGTCGTGCCGCACGTAACGCACCGGGGCTGTGGTTGCATGGCAGGGAAGGCAATCACACAGGAGGACACATGGAGAAGCCCGACGTCGGCCCCATCACCGGTGAGCCGCCCGCCGAGCTCGTCGTGGAGGACCTCGTCACCGGTGACGGCGACGAGGCGAAGCCCGGACACCAGGTCAGCGTCCACTACGTGGGCGTGGCGTTCTCCTC
>CAKUMG010001172.1 GCA_934667465.1 uncultured Actinoplanes sp.
GGCACCGGGTCGCGCGCGGCGAACACGAGCGCGACGGCGTCCAGGTCGACCCGGCGCGCGGCGAACAGCAGCGCGATCAGGCTCGGCTGGTCGGCCCAGGCCGCGTCGTCCACGACGATCAGCACCGGCCGCCGCTCGGCCTCCAGGGTCAGCAAGGTCAACGTCGCGAGACAGACCGCGTACGGTGCCACGGGCGCGGACGATCCGGTCACCGCCAGCGCGGCACCGAGCGCGCGGGCCTGCGGTTCCGGCAGCTCCGGCAGGCGGGGCAGCAGTGGGCGCAGCAGATCGCCCAGTGCGGCGAAGGGCAGCGCCGACTCCGTCTCGAAACCGGAGGTGGCCAGCACGGTGACGTCGCGGGCGCGCGAGACCAGCCGGGTGAGCAGCGCGGTCTTGCCCGCGCCCGGCTCCCCGGCCAGCACGATCGCCCCGCCGCGACCCGCGCGCAGGCCGGCGACCAGCCGGTCGAGCCTGCGTGCCTGCGGCGCCCGGCCCGCCAGGGGCTGGGCGGCCGTGGTGGTTCGAAACGGCATTCCGCCCTCCGGTGGGGGTCCCCCGCCCGGACCCCCACCGGTTACCGTGCCCCGCCCGCCGCCCGCCGGGCCACCCGATTCCGTGGCAGATCAACGACAGCCGTGTTTTCCATCATGCCGGGCCTCCGGCGACCGATCAGAGCGCTGCGGCCGCCCACCCGGGGGCCGATCGGTCCCGGAGGAGAGTCGGATGCCCGTTCGCAAGGCGTTGGGGTGGTCGATCGCCGCAGCCCTGCTGGTCACCACGGCAGGCTGTGCAAGCGACCAGGAGACCACGGCGGCGTCGCCCGACCGGGGCACGATCGGCATCGCGATGCCGACCACCACGTCGGCCCGCTGGGTCGGCGACGGCGACAGCATGAAGCGTCAGTTCGAGCTGCTCGGCTACAAGACCGACCTCGCATACGCCGAGGACGACGTGCAGAAGCAGGTCGCCACGCTGGAGAAGATGATCGCCGACGGCGACAAGGCCCTGGTCGTGGGCGCCATCGACGGCACCGCGCTCAAGGCGGTGCTGGCCAAGGCGGCCGCGAAGAAGATCCCGGTCATCTCGTACGACCGCCTCATCCGCGACACCCCCGACATCAGCTACTACGCGTCGTTCGACAACTTCAAGGTCGGCGTGCTGCAGGCGAACGCGATCGTCGCCGGGCTGGGGCTCCGGACCGGCGCGAAGGGCCCGTTCAGCATCGAGCTGTTCGCGGGCTCCTCCGACGACAACAATGCCACGTTCTTCTTCAACGGCGCGATGAGCGTGCTCAAGCCCTACCTGGCCAACGGCACCCTCGTCGTACGCAGCGGCGAGACCGCGTTCGCGAAGGTCGCCACGCCGCGCTGGGACGGCGCCGTCGCGAAGCAGCGGATGCAGAAGGTGCTCGCCGCCGCGTACACCGATCGCAAGGTCGACGCGGTCCTGTCGCCGTACGACGGCATCAGCCGCGGCATCATCGAGGCCCTCCAGGAGGCCGGCTACGGCACGAAGCTCCCGTTCGTGACCGGCCAGGACGCGGAGCTGGACTCCGTGAAGCTGATCGCCGCCGGCGTGCAGGCCGAGACGGTGTACAAGGACACCCGCGAACTCGCCAAGGTCGCCGTGCAGATGACCAATTCCCTGCTCACCGGCGAGGAACCTCGCGTGAACGACACCGAGCAGTACAACAACGGTGTCAAGGTGGTACCGGCGTTCCTGCTGCAGCCGGTGAACGTCGACAAGTCGAACTACGAGCGCGTGCTGGTCGACGGCGGGTACTACACCGCCGCCCAGCTCGCCGGCTGAACGGGCGGGGAGGAGCAGACATGACGATCACCAAGCGGTTCCTCGACCTGTCGGTGCGCACCAAGCTGACGGCACTGGTCGGCGCGAGCATCGCGGCGCTGGCCACCTGCCTCACGGTCACCGTCGTCACCAACAAGACCGCCGAGCGTACGGCCGGCGAACTGACCCAGCTCAACGCCGCGAGCGCGCTGGTCCTGCAGCTGGACCGGCAGGCCAGCGACCTGAAGAACAAGGGCCTCGAATCCCTGCTGAGCCGGGACGCGGCGCAGCAGAAGACCGAGTTGCAGGCGCAGATCACGGCGACCAACGCGCTGATCACCCAGCTCGAGGCGATCCCGCTGCCCGCGGGCCTCGGCGAGGCCGTCGGCCGGATCAAGAGCGTCGCCGCCGACTACACCGGCACCCTGACCAGCTTCGTCGACGGCGCGGCCGCCGACCCGGCGGGCGCCCGGCTCTCCTGGGAGCAGATCGGGGTCGACAACTACCTGATCAGCGCGGTCCTGACGAACGAGCGCACCCTGTTCGCCGACACCGTGACCGCGTCCGAGCAGGCCGCAGCGGCCAGCCGCGCTAGCGCCGAGCGGATCCTGTGGCTGACCGTGGGCCTCGCCGCCGTCATCGTGGTCGCCCTCGCATACCTCGTGGTCGTCTCGATCACCCGCCCCCTGGAGCGGGTGCGGGCCGCCCTGC
>CAKUMG010001173.1 GCA_934667465.1 uncultured Actinoplanes sp.
CGGCTCGAGTACGCGACCGAGCTGTTCGACCCGGCCACCGCCGAGAACCTGGTCGAGCGGTACGTCCGCGTCCTGCGGCAGGTCGCCGCCGACCCCGCGGCCCGTCTCGGCGCGGTGGACGTGCTCACCGGTGCCGAACACGAGCAGCTGGCCCGGCTCAACGACACGACGGTCCCGGCGCGCGACGCGACGGTGGCGGAGCTGGTCGCCGCGCAGGTGGCGCGGATCCCGGACGCGACCGCGGTGACCTGCGGGCAGACCGCGCTGTCGTACGCGGAGCTCGACGCCCGCGCGGGCCGGCTGGCCGCGGTCCTGCGCGACCGCGGTGTCGGCCCGGACGTCCTGGTCGCCGTGGCCCTGCCCCGGTCGGCGGACCTGGTGGTCGCGCTGCTGGGCGTGCTCAAGGCCGGCGGCGCCTACCTGCCGATCGACCCCGCCTACCCGGCGACGCGCGTGGACCTGCTGCTCGGCACGGCGCAGCCGGCCCTGATGCTCACCGGCGGCGGGGCAGCGGCGGGCACCGGCACGCTGCCGGTGCTGGACCTTGACGAGGTGAGTCTCGACGGCCCGGCACCGCAGCTCCCGGAGACCGGCGTCCGGCCGGACCACCTGGCCTACGTGATGTTCACGTCCGGGTCGACGGGCATCCCCAAGGGGGTCGCCGTCACCCACGCCGGCGTGGTCAACGGGGTCCGGGACCTGCGCCGTACGGTCAACGTCACCCAGGGGTCCCGGATGCTGGCCGCCACGTCGGTCAACTTCGACGTCTCGGTGTTCGAGATCTTCACCGCGCTGACCGCGGGCGCGAGCGTCGACCTCGTCCGCGACGTCCTCGAGCTCGCCGAGCGGGGCAGCTGGTCGGGCACCACCGTCAGCGCCGTGCCCGCGGTGTTCTCCGCCCTGCTCGACCAGCTGACCAGCGACGCGCCGGGCCGCCTCGACCTCGACGTCGAGACCGTCGTCTTCGCGGGGGAGGCGCTGTCGGCCGACCTGGTGCACGAGGTCCGCCGCGCCCTGCCCGGGGTCCGGGTCGTCAACGCGTACGGGCAGACGGAGAGCTTCTACGCCGCCACGTACACGGTCCCGCACCAGCCGGCCGGCACCGGGGCGATCCCGGTCGGCCGTCCCCTGGCCAACATGCGCGCCTACGTCCTCGGGCCGGAGCTCACCCCCGTCGCGCCCGGCGTGACCGGCGAGCTCTACATCGGAGGGCTGGTCGCCCGCGGGTACCACCGCAGCGGCCGGGCGACCGCCGAGCGGTTCGTCGCCTCGCCCTTCGGTCCCGCCGGTGCGCGCATGTACCGCACCGGTGACCTGGCGCGGTGGGACGACAGCGGCCGGCTCGAGTACGCGGGACGCGCCGACACGCAGGTGAAGGTGAACGGCATCCGGGTCGAGCCGACCGAGATCGAGGCGGTCCTCACCCGGCACCCCGCGGTCGGCCGGGCGGCGGTCACCGTGCACGAGGACCCGACCGGCCGGAACCGGCTCGTCGGCTACGTCGCCGCGGGCGCTGACGGCCCCTCGCCGGCCGAGCTGCGCTCGTTCGTGGCCGGGCGGCTGCCGGACTACATGGTGCCCGCGCTGTTCGTGGTGCTGGACCGGCTGCCGCTGACCGCGAACGGCAAGCTGGACCGGGCAGCGCTGCCGGCGCCGGAGTTCGCAGGCACCGAGCACCGGGCGGCGCGCAGCGCGGCGGAGCAGCTGCTGGCCGAGGTGTACGCCGACGTGCTCGGCGCCGAGCGGGTGGGTATCGACGACGACTTCTTCACCAGCGGCGGGGACAGCATCCGGGCCATCCAGGTCGTCGCGCGGGCCAAGACGCGCGGCGTGATCGTCACCGCCAGGGAGATCTTCGAGCACCGTACGGTCGCCCGGCTCGCCGAGCTGGTCGAGGGCCGCGCGGACGAGGTGCGGGTGAGCCTGGCCGAGCTGCCGGGCGGCGGCGTGGGCTGGGCCCCGCTGATGCCGACGGCGGCGCACGTGCTCGCGCTGGGCGGCGGCGCCGGGCGGTTCTGCATGTCCGCGATGCTGACCCTGCCGGAGGACATCGACCGGGCGGGTCTGCTCGCGACGCTGCAGGCCGTGCTGGACCGGCACGACGTGCTGCGCTCGCGGCTCGACCGGGAGCGGCCGGGCCTGGTCACGACGACGGCCGGCAGCGTCGACGCCGGCGCGCTGCTGCGCGAGGTGTCGCTGGACGACGCCGACGCGCAGGCCGAGCTGGACGCGGCCGCGGACCGGCTGGACCCGGACGCGGGCGTCATGGCGCAGTTCGTCCGGTTCACCTCCGGCGCGGACGCGGACCGGCTGCTGATCGTGCTGCACCACCTGGTCGTCGACGGGGTGTCGTGGCGGATCCTGGTGCCGGACCTGGTCGCCGCGTGGCAGCGGGTCCGCGGCGACAGCACCGAGCAGCCCACCGCGGCGGGCACCTCGGCGCGGCGGTGGGCGCACGCGCTGGCCGACGATGCCCGCGGCGAGCGGCGGGTGGCCG
>CAKUMG010001174.1 GCA_934667465.1 uncultured Actinoplanes sp.
CGCCGGGCAGCGTGACCAGGATGTGCAGGCCGGCCGCGACCCCCTCCACCCGGGCGCCGGGCAGGAACTCGGCCAGCGCCGCGACCAGGGCGTCCCGGCGCTGCCGCTGGCGCCGCCGGACCCCGCGCAGGTGCCGGTCGTACTCGCCGGAGGCCAGCAGCCGCGCGAGCACCAGCTGCGGCAGCGCCGGATTTCCCAGGTCGCTGGCGTGCTTGGCGGCGGTCAGCCCGGCCCGCAGGTGTTCCGGGGCGGCCAGCCAGCCCAGCCGCATCCCGGGCGCCAGCGACTTGGAGACGCTGCCGCAGTAGGCGACCCGGCCCGGTGCCGAGGCCTGCAGCGCCGCGACGGGCGCCCGGTCGTAGCGGTGCTCGGCGTCGTAGTCGTCCTCGACGATCAGCCCGGGCCAGGACAGCAGCTCCCGTGCTCGCCGCCGCGCTCGCCGTGACCGCGGGCGCGGCGCTGGTGCAGGGCTTCGGGCGGGCGGATGCGACCGGGCTGGCGTGGGCGCTGGTGACGTTCGCGTGCGAGGCGGCGTTCACGCTGCTCGCCGTGCCGGTGCTGGCCCGGCACGGCGCGGTCGGGGTCTCGGTGCACACGACCGGGCTGGCTGCCGTGCTGCTGGGGGTGGCCGGGCTGGTGCGCGAGGGCCCGGGCGCGGTGGCCGGGCTCGGGCTCACGGACGTGCTGGTGGGCCTGTACCTGGCGGTCATGGTCACGGCCGTGGCGTTCGTGCTCTGGTTCAGCAGCGTGGCGCGGCTGGGCGCCGGGACCGCGGGGCTGCTGGCCGGGATCGCGCCGGTCGCCGCGGTCGCCGCCGGGACGGCACTGGGCGGGCCGGTGCCGTCGGTGACGGTCCTGGCCGGGGTCGCGGTCGTGGTGGCGGGGCTCGCGGCGGGCGTGCTGCTGCCCCGGGCGACCGTTGATCAACAAGCGCGGGCCGCGTTATAGTCAGCCGCGTCGATGTCTCCGGCGAAGGTGGGTCACCCCTTGCGTCCGCTCGCGCTCAGCCTGGTCACGCTGCTCACCGCCGGCACCGCCGCGGTGCTCGGCACCTCCTCCCCCGCCGCCGCGGCGGCACCCTCCTGCTTCGATCCCGCCGCCCCGATCACCTACGAGGAGGGCCGGATCGAGACCCCGGCCCTGCCCGGCGGCGGGCGGGTCCCCTACGACCTGGTCCGGGACGGCGGCCTCGGCACCTATCCCGAGCTGCTGCGCCGGACCCTGTGCGCCGCGCCGTCGGTCACCGCCGCCACGCTCGCCCTCAAGGTGCAGGGCGCGGCGCTGTGGCAGACGGCCGTCGCCCGGGCCCAGGGCAAGATCACAATCGGCACGATCGACGCGTACGACGATCGGCCGCTCTACTGGACCCGCCTGCTCGGCACCCGCGACATCCGCCAGTGGGCGCCCCGCTTCCCGGTCAGCGCCGCCCAGCGGAGCGCGTTGCTCAAGGCCTACGAGTACGCGGCCCGGGGCGTCACGTCGACGGCGTTCGCGCCCGGGACGACGAAGGTGCTGGTGAGCGGCTTCGACCCGTACCAGTTGAACGGGGAGATCCGCCGCTCCAACCCCTCCGGCGCCTCCGCCCTGCAGCTCGACGGCCGCACCTGGCGCACCGGCGGCAGGACCGTCCAGGTGCAGGCGGTCGCGCTGCCCGTGACGTGGAGCGGCTTCGACGCGGGCATCGTCGAGGACGCGTTCGGCCCCCACCTGACCCGCGGCTCCCGCGACCGCGCCGACCTGATCATGACGATCAGCCAGGGCAACCGCGGCGTCATGAACATCGAGCAGTGGGCCGCCGCCTGGCGCGGCGGCAACGCCGACAACAACAACGAGGGCGAGCCCGAGCTG
Source organism: uncultured Actinoplanes sp. (assembly GCA_934667465.1). Taxonomy (GTDB): domain Bacteria; phylum Actinomycetota; class Actinomycetes; order Mycobacteriales; family Micromonosporaceae; genus Actinoplanes. Next base: position 1,849 of record CAKUMG010001174.1, read on the forward strand.
ATCCCGCCGGCCCCGCGCCGGCCGCAGCCCGGCCCCGGCCCGGAGTTCATCGAGACGACCCTGCCGCACGAGGCCATGGTCGCCGCCGGCACCGGGCCCTGGCCCACCGCGCTCAACCCGCGCCTCTGCGAGTGGGCCGCCGGCACCCGCCCCACCGGCCCGGTGACCTGCCGCACCGACGGGCCCTCGGCGGGCGCGCAGTCGCAGTCCGGCGGCGGCGGCAACTACCTGTCCAACGAGAGCATGTACCGCTCCAACCGGCTGCGGCTCGCGCTCGGCGCGACCGACATCCCGGGCGGGCACCTGCACATCTCGGCGCTCGTCTACCCCGCCGACCCGCTGGTCGTGATCGACGACGCGTTCGCCGCGGACCGGGCGGCGACCGTCGACCAGACCGTCGCCCTGGTCAAGGCCGCGGGCTCCGCCGCCTGAGAACCCCGCACCCGTAACGTGTCCTCTCTCACCAGATGATCATGTTGATTCCGCCGTGACCCGGACCGATGGGGCAGGGTGGCCGCGACACGTCGCCGGCCGCCCTCCCCTCGACCGGAAACGGATCATGCACTCCATCGCTCTGCTCGGCTGGTTCGGCGCCGCCCTGTCCATCGCTCTCCCGTGGCCCCAGGTGTGGCGCTCCTGCGTCCAGGGC
>CAKUMG010001175.1 GCA_934667465.1 uncultured Actinoplanes sp.
CCACGGGAGCAGCGGGTGACACCGGCGGCCGGTACGCGGCGTGAGGATCCGAGCCCTCGTCCTCCAGCCGGGCAGTCTCGTCCAGCCGAGCACCACTGACCGGCTCAGCGAACTGCCCGTCCGCGAACCGGCCGTCTCGAACCTCGGCACCGTCGTAGTGCGTACCCGCGTCTCGCCCGTCGACGTACTGCGGGCCGGCTTCATGCCCACCCGCGTACTGCCCACCCGAGTACGGTGCGCCCGCGTTCTGCCCACCCGCGTGCTGCGCGCCCGCGTTCTGCCCGTCCGTGTACGGCGCTTCGACGTTCTGCGCGCCCGCGTATTGCCCGTCCGGGTAGACCGCGTCCGGGTACGGCGCGTCTGTGTTCCGCGCGTCCGTGTCATGCCCGCCCGCGTACGACGGTTCCCCGAACCGCTCGTCCGCGAACCGCTGCTCGGCCTCGCGCCGCGGTGCCCCGTACGTCTCCTGCTGGTAAGGCTCCTGGAAAGCAGCAGGCTGCCGCCCCGCAGCACCACTGACCGGGAAGTCCCGGCCCGCAGCATCACCGATCGGACGAACCTGCCCGGCGGCACCACTGACCGGAAAGTCCCGACCCGCTGGGCCGCTGACCGGAAACTCCCGACCCGCAACGCCACTGACCGGGCGATCCCGACCCGCAGGACCACTGAGCGGGCGATCCCGACCCGCAACGCCACTGACCGGGCGATCCCGCCCGGCGGCACCGCTGACCGGGAAGTCCCGATCCTCCGGGAACGACTCCGCCCCGTCCTCGCCCCGGAACGCCGCCGGCGCGCTCGCCGCCCGGTCGTTGTCCCGCCGCCCGAACCGCTTCCACCGGCTGCCGCCCTCGCGCCGCTCACCGCTGTCCCGGCGCTCGGTGTCCGAGTCGTCACGCCGCCCGGTGCCGCCCCGGCGTCCCTCGACGTCGAGCCGGTCCCCGCCGTCCCGCCGAGCCACCGCATCCCGGCGCCCGTCACCCGCACGCCACTCGTCGCCGTTCCGCCCCGCCGAATCGTCCCGCCGCCCGGAATCATCCCGCCGCCCGGAATCGTCCCGACGCCCGGAATCGTCCCGGCGCGCGAAGTCGTCCCGGCCCCTCGAGCCGCCCCGGCCCGCCGAATCGTCCGGCCGCGCCGAGCCACCCCGGCCCGCCGAATCGCCGAGTCGCGCCGACCCGCTCCGGCCCGCCGGATCGTCCGGCCGCGCCGAGCCACCCCGCCGCGCAGTACCGTCCCGCCGGTCGTAAGCATCCTCGGCATCTCGCCGCCGCCCGGACCGCTCGGCGGAAGCTCCCTCGGGCCGCCCACGGGAAACGCGACCCTGCTCGTCCACCTCGGCCCGGCCCGTCGGCGCCTGCTCCGCCTCGCCACCCTTGCGGCGGCCGCGGCGGGGGCGCTCCTCCGGTTCCTCGTCGAGCTCGCCGTCCCAGAAGGAGGAGGTCTCGATGCGCTTGGCGCGCTGAGCGGCCGTGTACCGCCGCTGGTTCTCCCAGTCGTTCGCGTCGAACTCGCGGTCGTCGTACTCGAGTTCGTCGAAGTCGATGCTGCGGATCTCCCAGCCGCCGAGGCCCATGGCGGGCGACACGGGGGCGCTCTCCAGGTCGGCGGCCTCGAAGCCGGGGTCGTTCAGCCAGCTCGGCCGCTCGCCGTCGAAGGCCTGCTCGATCTGCTTGTCACGGTCCTGCGAACGCTTGTGGCCGTTCTGCCGCCGCTGCCGGGGGTCAGCAAGCTCGTCGTTGGGCACGTCCGCATTCTCCGGCCCGGGCTGAACCGGTTCGCCGCCGGGTACGGCCCCGCCCTCCGCGCCGCGGTCGGCGAAGCCGTCGCGAACCCCGCTCCGCGGCTGGTCATAGGCCTGCGAGGTCGCCGGTCCAGCTTCCCCCGCGGGGCGAGAAACACCCGATTCGTCCGTACGCGTCCCGCGAGCCACCGTTGCGTTCGTGCCCCGCCCCGCGTAGTCCACGCCGGCCGCTTCAAAATCTCCCCCCGGCACAACCGCGCCACCGCGCGCCACCACGGCGCCGCCCCGCGCCTGCCCGTCGCCCGGCCGAGCTGCCCCGGAGTCGCCTCGCCCCAGCCCGCCGCCCGGCCGAGCCGCACCTGAGCTGCCGCGCGCCTGCCCGCCGTCCGGCCGACCCGTCCCAGAGTCGCCCCGGCGAGCCGTCTCGGAGCCGCCCCCGCGAGTCGCCTCGGAACCACCGCGCGCCTGGCCGGCACCCTCGCGCCCGGCCCCACCGCGTGCCGCCCCGAAGTCCCCCCGGATCACGTCAGCGCCGCCCCGCGCCGAGCCGGAAGCCCCGCGAACACCGCCCGAATCACCCGGAACCGCCCGGACACTGCCACGCGGCGTGCCCGAAACGCCCGTGTCCGGCACGCCGAAGTCGTCGTCCTCGATGTACTGGGTGCGCGCCGACGGCTTGCGCGCGCTGGTCAGCCGGCGGTGCGCGACCGTGGTGTTCAGCACCTGCAGCAGCCGGACGGTGCCCCAGGCCCAG